>JAWVGK010000288.1:0-5398 GCA_033855155.1 Solirubrobacteraceae bacterium
AGCAGCAGCTCGGGCTCGCCGAGCATCGCCCGCGCGATGAAGACGCGCTGCTGCTGGCCTCCCGACAGCTCGCGGATGTGGCGATCGCGCAGGTGCTCGATGTCCAGGCGGGCGAGGATCTCGCCGACCGCGGCGCGCTCGGCGGCGCTCGGCCACGGCAGCCGGCGGCCGCTCACGCGCGCCATCAGCACGCATTGCGCGACCGTCACCGGGAAGCTCCAGTTGATCGTCTCGACCTGCGGGACGTAGGCCATCCGCAGGCCGCGACGGCGCGTGACGGTGCCGCCGACAGGCCGGATGCTGCCCGCGACCGCGCGCAGCAGCGTCGTCTTCCCGCACCCCGACGGCCCGACGACGCCGACGAACTCGCCCGCAGCGACCGCGAGGTCGACGTCGAGCAGCACGTCCTCGGTCGCGTAGCGGCACGTGACGCCCTCGAGCGCGACGAGCGCCGAGCCGGTCGCGTCGCTCACTGCGGGTACTCCGCGCTGTCGGGGACGACGTCGCGGGCCCGGAACGCCCGCAGCGTGGAGGCGTCGCCGCCCAGCGCCTCGGTCATCGTCATGTAGTCGAAGCGCATGAGGCCGGCCCACGAGTGCCGCGCCTCGCCGGGCCTGCCCGGGAGGTCGTCGTCGCGCAGCGTGTCGACGTAGCGCACGTGCGCCTCGCGGCCGATCTGCTCGAGCACCGGGCTCGGGAAGACCTCCGATCCGAAGATCGCCGGGACGCCCGTGCGCCTGACCTGCTCGATCAGCGCGGCCAGCTCCTTTGGCGTCGGGTCCTCGAAGTCCGACACCTGGATCGCGCCGATGACGTCCCAGCCGTAGTCGCGCGCGAAGTAGGCGTAGGCGTCGTGGTAGGTCAGCAGCTTGCGCCGGGCGCGCGGGATCGTGGCGAACGACGTGCGCATCGCGCGGTCGAGCTGGCCGACGAGCGTCGCGAACGCGCGCAGGTTGCGCCGGAAGTACGCGGCGTCGGCGGGAGCGCGGCGCGCGAGGTCGGCGCACACGATCTCCGCGTACTTCAGCGCGTAACGCGGATCGGTCCACAGGTGCGGGTTGGGCTTGCCGGCGGACCGCGGGAAGGAGAAGTCGTACGCGTACTCGCGCTTGGGGATCGCCTGCGTGCCGAGCTCGACGACCTCGGCGCCGGTCGCCCGCGCGAGCTTCGTCGTCGGCTCCTCGAGCTTGAGGCCGTTGACGTAGAGCACGTCGGCGGTCGACAGCAGCTCGGCCACGCTTGGCTTCGGCTCGAAGGTGTGCGAGTTCGTCCCCTCCGGGACGATGCCCGTGATCCGCACGCGGTCGCCGCCGATCTGCGCGGCGATGCTCGTGATCGGCGCGACGGTCGTGGCGACCGACAGGCGTCCGTCGCCGCCGCTCGACGCGTCGTCGCCGCAGCCGGTCGCGAGCAGCATCAGCGCCGTCGCCGCGCAGGCTGCGAGTCGGGGGAGCCTCATCGCGAGCGCGAGCCTACTCCAATCGCAACCCGCTCGCATCAGTGAGGCGGCCGTAGCAGGCATTCACTCCTGCGGCGGCGGCCCGAGCAGCGCTCCGACGATCCCGAAGCCGAGCAGCGCCAGCACGAGCAGGCTGACGGCGGTCAGCACGTTGACGCCGCCGTCGATCGCCGCGAGGACCGTCAGCGTCGCGAGCAGCCCGACGAACGCCAGCGCCGCGCCGAGGATCGCGGCGCGGGAGCCGCTCAATAGACCGGGAGGCGCGGTGGCGGGCTGAAGTCCTTGTGGCGGTCGGCGAACAGCTTGATCGCGAGCAGGCCGAAGACGAAGCCGCCGATGTGGGCGAAGTACGCGACGCCGCCGCCACCGCCCGTCGGGTTGGCGACGCCGTAGGCGCCGAAGACGACCTGCTGCACGAACCAGAAGCCGAGGATCAGGAGCGCCGGCAGCTCGAGGATCGTGAAGAAGAAGACGATGAAGATCAGCGTCACGACGCGGGCACGCGGATACAGCAGGATGTAGCCGCCGAGGACCGCCGCGACGGCGCCCGACGCGCCGATCGTCGGGACCGCCGCGCTCGGCTCGACGAGCACCTGCGCGGCGATCGCGGCGAGCCCGCCGAGGACGTAGAAGGCGACGAACTTCACGTGGCCCATGGCGTCCTCGACGTTGTTGCCGAAGATCCACAGGAACAGCATGTTGCCGGCGAGGTGCAGGATGCTGCCGTGCATGAACATCGACGAGAACGCCGTCGCCCAGAACGGGGGCTGGCTCGGCGCGTCGCCGCTGACTGCGGGCATGCCCTCGCAGAGGATCTGCTGGGCGGCGATCGCGCAGTCCTTGCCAGGGTGCGAGAACTCGTAGGGGATCGCGCCCCAGTCGACGACGATGGCGTCGTCGGGCCCCGACAGGATCCCCCCTTTCTGCAGCACGAAGTAGACGATCACGTTGATGACGATGAACGCGATCGTGACGATCGCCGTGCTGTCCGTCGGGATGTTGTCCTTGAGCGGGAACACGCGCGATCTCCCGCGCGAGCCTACCCGGCGGGGAAGCGGCCCGGACCGAGGATCAGCCGCTGGACGGCGGCCATCAGGTCGTCCGGCACGCGGTCCGGATCGATCAGCCGCTCGAGCGCGAGGCCGTTGGCGAGCGCGGTCGTCGCGATCGCCCAGTGCTCGGCGTCCATCGGCCCACCGACCGGCGCGAGCTCGGCGAGCTTCGCGCGCATGCGCCCGTAGCTGGCGGTGAAGCCCTCGCGCAGCGCCGGCTCGCGCGCGGCCTGCGCCCAGAACTCGATCGAGAGCAGCAGGAAGCGCGCGTTGCGCGCGTCCGGGGGCTGGGCCGCGAGCGCCGCGATCTTCTGCTCGTCGCTGTGGTGTGGCGCGAGCAGGCCGCGGATGTCCTCGACGCGCCGGTCGACGACCTCGTCGAAGAGCGCGAGGAAGAGCCCGCCCTTGCTCTTGAACGTCGAGTACACCGCGCCCTTCGTGTAGCCCGCCTCGTCGGCGATGTCGGCGAGCGTCGTGCCGTGGTAGCCGTCGCGAAAGAAGCGCCGCTGCGCGGCGTCCAGCAGCTCGCGGCGCGTCTGCGCCGCACGCTGCGAGCGCGTCAGCCGCGCCGTCGCCACGCGCGCGTCAGTTCTCCGCCGCGGCGGCGACCGCGGCCGGTGTGGCCGGTGTGGCCGGTGCGCTCGGTGCGCTCGGTGCGCTCGCTTCGCGCAGCGCCGCCAGCCAGTCCGCGGGCAGCACGGCGCGCACGTGGCCGGGGTAGGCGGGCGCGACGCGGCGCGCGAGCGCCGCCGCCGGCCGGCCCTCGAGGAACGGCGCGACGTCCTCCATGAACGCCAGCAGCGAGACGTTGACCGCGATCTGGAAGTCGGCGGCGTTGAGCTCGGCGCTGCCGAGCAGGCCCTCGGCGATCCACGCGTCGATCTGGTCGAGGCGCTCGGGCAGCAGCATGAGGTCCTCGCGTCCGGCCTCGTCGGAGGCGCGGTGCGCGCCGGTCGCCAGGCGGACGATGAGCCGGGCGGACACCCGCAGGATCGCCCGCGCCGGCAGCGAGCGTCCGGGCGTCATGACGCTCCTGAAGGCCTGCGGATCGCGCCGCGCCCCGCAGTAGAAGATCCGCCGCGTCGCGTTCTGGAAGTCCTCGCCCCAGCGCTCGGCGTGCTCGACCGCCTTGCGCCGCGCCGGGTCGGCGGGAAACAGCGGCCGCTGCGCGACGAGCTCGTCGAGCGCGCGCGAGATCTGGCGCGTGCCCTGCACCCGGCGCCCGTCGATCTTCAGCGCCGGCACGCCCATCGTCGCGAAGCCGAAGCCCAGCATCATGAACGCGTGCGCGCCGGGGATGAGCGTGACGCAGCGGTAGCCGACGCCCTTGTGCTCGAGCATGAGCCGCGCCGTGAGCACCGAGTTCGATCCCGGAAACATGTACAGCTTGACCTTGGCAGCCATCCGACCCTCCCCGTGGACAACGACATACCGACGGTACTTCGATACCAACGGTATCTCACGAGTCAAGCGGCGAGCGGACCAGATCCCGGCTCGTGCTGCGCGACGTGCCGATCGGCGTGATAGCTCGATCGCACGAGCGGTCCGGCGGCGATGTGGTCGAAGCCGAGCGCGTACGCCGCCACTTCGAGCGCCTTGAACTCGTCGGGATGCCAGTAGCGCACGACCGGCAGGTGACGCTCGGTCGGGCGCAGGTACTGCCCGACGGTCAGCACCTGCACGCCGTGCTCGCGCAGCGTCGCGAAGGTGTCGACCATCTCGTCGTGCGTCTCGCCGAGGCCGACCATGAGGCCGGACTTCGTCGTGACCTCGTCACCGCCCATCTCCTTGGCGTTGCGCAGCACGCGGCACGAGCGCGCGAACGTCGAGCCGCGGCGCGCGACGGGGTACAGGCGCGGCACGACCTCGACGTTGTGGTTGAACACGTCGGGTCGTTCCGCGATTACGCGGGCGAGCGGCATCTCCTCGCCGCGGAAGTCGGGTGTGAGCACCTCGACCTTGGTCGCGGGCGAGAGCTTGCGGATCGAGCGGATCACGCCGACGAAGGCGGTTGACCCGAGGTCGGGGAGGTCGTCGCGATCGACGCTCGTGATCACCGCGTGGCGGAGGCCCATCTTCTTCACCGACTGGGCCACGCGCAGGGGCTCGAGCGGGTCGTTGTGCGTCGGCTTGCCGGTCTTGACGTTGCAGAAGCCGCAGCGGCGCGTGCAGGTGTCGCCGAGGATCATGAAGGTCGCGGTGCCGCGGTCCCAGCAGTCGCCGATGTTCGGGCAGGCCGCCTCCTGGCAGACCGTGTGCAGGCCCTCGTCGGCGATCGTCCGCGACAGCTCGCGGTACTTGGGGCTGCCGGGCCGCGGGACCTTGAACCACGCCGGCTTGCGCGTCCGGAACGGCAGGACGTCCTCGCCCAGCACCTTCGTGACGTCCATCCCGCCCGGATTGGAGCGCGAGCGGGTCTGATGGACGCGGAGGATCGGTTCGGCGCTCACTTACAGTGAGGGTATCGAGGCGAGGACCTCGTCCTCGGAGCCCGACGGAAGCACGATCAGCGCGCGGTCCACGCCGGCGGCCTCCAGCGCGTCCAGGGTCTCGGGGGCGGCGCCGTAGTAGGTCACGGGCACCGCGGTGCCGGCCCGCTCGCGCAGCGCGGCGATCCGGGGGCCGAGCTCCTCGAGGTCCTTCATGTTCGGCATCCAGCCGTCGCCGTAACGCAGTACCCGGTCCTCCACCCGCGGGCCGTTGCCGCCGATGTAGACCGGGAACGGCGTCTGCAGCGGCTTCGGCCACTGCCAGATCGGGTCGAAGTCCACGTGCTGGCCGTGGTATTCGCCCTCATCGGAGTTCCAGATCGCCTTCATGGCCTCGACGCGCTCGCGCATGTTGCCGTGGCGCGTGGCGGGGTCGGTGCCGTGGTTGAGCATCTCCT
>JAWVGK010000289.1:0-3859 GCA_033855155.1 Solirubrobacteraceae bacterium
GACGCCGCCGGGATCGCCGCCGTCAGCACGCCGCCGTGCGCGGTCGACAGCTCGGCGATGACCTCGCGGTGCAGGCGCTTGCGGCCGTCGGCCATCGAGAAGAACGCGAGGATCCGCGGCGGGTTGACGACCTCCGTGGCCACGAAGCGGTGCAGCTGGTCGAACGTGCGCAGCGACAGCGGCGACGGGATCAGCGGCACGAGCAGCACGTCGGCGGCGCCGAAGACGCTCTCGGACGCCAGCGAGATCGCCGGCGGGCAGTCCAGGAAGACGAAGTCGTAGTCGCCCGCCAGCGGCGCGATCACGCGCGCGAGGCCCTGCGTCGGGCGCTTGACCTCGCCGAGCTCGAGGTCCATGTTGCGATACGAGAAGTCCGCCGGCAGCAGGTCGAGCAGCTCGTTGTCGGTGCCCTTCAGCGACGCGCGGGCATCACCCTTGGCGCCGACCAGCCTGCGCGCGCCGCCCTTGACCTTCGGCTTGATGCGCAGCAGGAACGTCGCCGCGCCCTGCGGGTCGAGGTCCCACAGCAGCACGCGGTCGCCGCCCAGCGCGGCGAGCCAGGCGAGGTTCACCGCGGCCGAGGTCTTGCCGACGCCGCCCTTGATGTTGTACAGCGCGACTACTCGCGGCATCCGAACGTCCGCTCGACGAGCTTGCGCTGCTTCTTGGCGGCGAACTCGGCGAAGCTCTCGGCGAACTGCGTACGCGCCTGCTCCTGCTCCTCGCCGAGGCGCTGGACGAGCACGCCCATCGCCATCAGCGCGGCGGCTCCCCCCTCCAGCAACGCGACCTCGTCGCCGAGCGAGCGCAGCAGCGCCGCCTGGACCTCGCGATCCTGAAAGCGGCCGAGCACGTCCTGCAGGCCCTTCAGCGACGACACCATCGGCTTGACGACCTCCGCCGGATACAGCGACGCGAAGAACTCGAGCAGGTAGCGCAGCTCCTTGCCGAGCTTGCGCAGCTCGTGCAACGCCTCGGCCGGCGTGTCGTCGTCGATCGCCGAGCCGTCTTTGACCATCCGGCGATAGACCTTGGCGATCCGCACGCCGGCGACGTCGCCGACCGCGCGCGCCGCGTCGGGGCGCAGGCTCTCGTCCGACGCGACAAGCCGCTGGAGGTAGTCCGACCAGTTCTCCAGCAGCGCGCGCGTCGGGCCCGAGCCGAGCGCGCGCACCATCCTGCGCCGCTCGACGTGCAGGTGGTCCTCCAGCAGCCGGCGCAGCGGCGCGACGTCGCCGGCGACCTCGGCCGGCAGCCCCTCGGCGAGCGCGCCGAACTCGAGCAGCTGCACGTCGAGGTCGCGCGTCGCCCCGGTGACGCGCTGAAGCTCCTTGAAGCCGTCGCGAAACGCCCGCAGCGGCTCGGGCGCGAAGACGCCGCGCAGCTCGCGCTGCAGCGCGCGCGAGCGGCGCACCGCGACGCGCAGGTCGTGCAGGAACTCCGAGTCGGTGTCCGCGAGCGTGCCGGGCAGGTTGAGCTCGACGACGTCGACGAGGCGGCGCAGGATCTTGACGGCGGCGGCGTCGGCTCGTTCGCCGGGCTCGAGCGCCAGGCGCAGCTTCGACGAGTGCCCGCCGACCACCCCACCTGCGGCCTCGACGGCGTCGTGGTGCACCGGCCGCGGCGTCTCGGTCAGCGCGAGCGCGTCGCCCAGCAGCGCTCGCAGGCGCTCGAGCTCGTGGTCGTAGCCGAGCACGCCGATGACGTGCAGGCGTGCGCGCAGCTCGACGCCCCCGTCCTGGCCGAGCGCCGTCGGCTCCTCGACGCGCAGGCGCACGACGATCTTGCCGATGTCGTCGAGCACGTTGAGCGGCAGCTGGCGGCTGCGCACGCGCGCGACCGGCGACAGGGCACGCATGTCGATCAGCGGCTCGAGGCGCTCGCGCAGCGCGCCGTCCGGCAGGTCGCCGGCGAAGATCCGCTCCGCCGGACGACGAACGATCTCGCCCGCGTGCTCGACGTACGTCGCGGCGTCGGCCAGGGCCAGCCGGCCGGCGGCCGCGACGAGCGTCAGCCCGGCGGCGTGCAGGCGGCCGTCGAAGGTGTCCCAGAAGGTCCGTTCGACGGTGTGCGACTTCTGCGAGACGATCGGCAGCTCTGCCGCCAGCGCGTCGGCGACGGCGGACGCCGAGAGGCCCTCGGGAAGCAGCAGCTGCAGGGGCTGAGTGGTCACGTCGACAGTCTCTCAACGATGGCTCCGCGGCTGCTTCGAGGGCACGCGCGGCTGCGGCGAGGGCACGTTTTCACAGCGCCGGCGAAATCTTGTGTACGGTCGCTTGGGCGTGGGTAAGGAACCGCGCAGGTCGTTTGCGAACACGGGGAGATCGCGGCGATCCGGTGATCCATAGTGGGACTCGCGCTGCTTGTCCGGCCGCGGTGGACCAGATGGCTTTCCGTTGTCGACCAAAGAGGGCCGGACATGCGAGAAGCAGCCTCTGGACTGACCGATGCCGGCGTCGGCCCTGCGATGGCGAGCTACGCAGGCGATGCCCGGGCGCGCGGCGATCGCGTCCTCTTCAAGCGCCTCGAGCAGGGAGATCCGCGTGCGCGGGCAGCCCTCGTCGAGCGCTTCATGCCGCTCGCGCGCTCGCTCGCGCGCCGCTACGAGACGTCGGGCGAGCCGCTCGAGGACCTCGTGCAGGTGGCGTCGCTGGCGCTCGTCAAGGCGATCGACCGCTTCGACAGCTCGCGCGGGCATGCCTTCACGAGCTTCGCCGTGCCGACCATCCTCGGCGAGCTCAAGCGCCACAACCGCGACCGCACCTGGGCCGTGCGCCCGCCGCGCGAGTTGCAGGAGACGATCATGCGCCTGGACCGCGCGGCCGTGCGCCTGTCGCAGGAGCTCGACCGCGGCCCGACCGTCAGCGAGCTCGCGGCCGCGATCGGCGCCAGCGAGGAGCAGATCCTCGAGGCCCTGCAGGCGCGCAGCGGGCGCGGCACGCTGTCGCTGCACGCGACGCAGTCCAGCGAGCCCGATGCCGCGACGCTCGAGGACAGCCTCGGCGCCGACGACGACGGCTTCATGGCCGCGGAGTCGCGCGCGCTGCTCGACGGGCTCTGCGTCGGGCTTCCCGCGCGCTCGCGCGAGGTGTTGCGGATGCGCTTCGAGGAGGACCTCACGCAGGCCGAGATCGGCGAGCGCCTCGGCGTCAGCCAGATGCAGGTCTCGCGCATCATCCGCCAGACGATCGCGCACCTGCACAGCGTCGCCGAGCATCACGAGAGCCTCGCGATCTCGCGCTGACGCGGCGAACGGCCTCGGTCCGAACCGTTCCGACGGTTCGCGCCGCGACATAAAAATAACGTGAATCCAATCGGTCCCGATCGGCTAGTACCGGAGGTATGACCAACGTGGGCTGCGTCCCGGAACTCCGCATCACGCTGCCGGCGCACGAGGACAGCCTGGTCCTCCTGCGCCACGTGGTACGGGGCTTTCGCGAGGCCTATGGCGTCGCCCCGGCGACGATGGACGACATCGTGCTGGCGGTCAGCGAGGCGGCGACGAACGTCGTCGTGCACGCGTACGGCCGGCGCGGCGGCACGATCACGGTCGTCGCGCGCAGCGAGGACGGCGTGCTGCAGATCCTCGTCCGCGACCATGGACAAGGGATCGCGGCGCCGGCCGACACGCCGTTGCTCGGTCATGGCCTGGCGCTGATGGAGCACGTCGCCGAGACGCTCGAGATCGTCGGCACACCCGCGGGCACCGACGTGTCGATGACGTTCGAGCTGACGGCCGACAGCGACCCGGCGGCGCTCGGCGACTTCGACATCGCCTCGTGATCGATGCAGCGGCGCGCGAGCTGACGGTCCAGGTCAGCGCCGGGCGCGGCGACGCGCGCCTGCCGATGCTGCGCCG
>JAWVGK010000290.1:0-7500 GCA_033855155.1 Solirubrobacteraceae bacterium
CGTCCTGCGCCTCAACCGCCACGGACAGTCCGCCGTCGGGCTGTGCGGCGACGACGGCGGGCTGTTTCGCGTGCGCCGCCAGGCCGCACCCGGGGGCGAGGACATCGGCTTCGTCGGGCACATCGAGCGCGTCGACGTCGGCGTGCTCGAGCACATCGCGCTGGACTACATCCCGGTGATCGCGTCCGTCGGCGCCGACCGCGAGGGCAACTCCTACAACGTCAACGCCGACGAGGCCGCGGGCGCGATCGCGCGCTCGATCAACGCCCACAAGGTCGTCTTTTTGACCGACGTCGAGGGCTGGCTGCGCGATCCCGCCGATCCGGCGACGATCATCGGCCAGGCGCGCACCGACGAGGTCGAGGACGCGCTGCCGAGCGTCGGCGGCGGCATGCGCCCGAAGCTGCAGGCGTGCGTCGACTCGATCCACGGCGGCGTCGGCGCCGCGCACATCGTCGACGGGCGCGTCGCGCACTCGCTGCTGCTCGAGCTGTTCACCGACGCCGGCGCCGGCACGAAGATCTTCCCGGCTGCGTGATGCCCGCGCCGCCGATCTCTCGGGTACCGCTATGAGCCTCCGGGAGCTGCAGGCGCTCGAGCGCGAGCACGTCGTCGGCGCGTACGCGCGCATGCCCGTGCAGTTCGTGCGCGGCGAGGGCGCGCGGCTGTGGGACGACGAGGGCACGGAGTACCTCGACTTCCAGACCGGCCTCGCGGTGACGTCGCTCGGCCACGCCCACCCGGCCGTCGTGGCGGCGATCCGCGAGCAGGCGGCGCGGCTCATCCACGTCGGAAACCTCTTCTACACCGACCCCGGCGTGCGCCTCGCCAAGCGCCTCGCGGAGGGCTCGCTCGGCGGCAAGGTCCACTTCGCCAACTCCGGCACGGAGGCCAACGAGGCCGCGCTCAAGGTCGCGCGCAAGGCCAAGCAGGGCGGCACGATCATCTCCGTGCAGCGCGGCTTCCACGGGCGCACGTACGGCTCGCTGTCGGCGACGCCGCAGGAGGCCAAGCAGGCGCCGTTCGCGCCGCTGGTGCCCGGCTTCTTCGCGGTCGCGCCGCAGCCCGAGGCGCTCGCCGCCGCCGTCGACGAGCGCACGGCGGCGGTCATCCTCGAGCCGATCCAGGGCGAGGCCGGCGTCTGGGTGCTCGACGACGAGCTGCTGCACGCCGCCCGCGCGGCCTGCGACGAGCACGGCGCGGCGCTGATCTACGACGAGGTCCAGTGCGGCCTCGGGCGCACCGGCACGCTGTGGGCCTACGAGGACGCCGGCGTCGTGCCCGACATGCTGACGTCGGCCAAGGCGCTCGGCGGCGGCCTGCCGATCGGCGCGCTGATCTGCGGCCCGCGCTACGCCGGCGTGCTCGAGCCCGGCGACCACGGATCGACGTTCGCCGGCGGTCCTGTCACCTGCGCCGCCGCGCACGCCGTGCTCGACGTCGTCGAGGATCCTGTCCTGCTGGCGCGCGTGCGAGCGCTCGGAGCGCGGCTGCTCGAGCAGCTCGCCGCGCTGCCGGGCGTCGCAGCCGTGCGCGGCCGCGGGCTGATGCTCGCCTGCGACCTCGCCGACGGCGGCGCGCCCGAGCTCGTGCGCCGCGCGCTGCTCGAGCAGCGCCTCGTGCTGAACGCCACCGGGCCGGCGACGCTGCGCCTGCTGCCGGCGCTGACGATCGGCGAGGCCGACGCCGACGAGGCGCTGTCGCGGCTGCGGACGCTGCTGACGTAGAGCTCGAACGATCGCGGGCCCTCCGAAGAGGGCCCGCGGGCGATGCGGTGCGGCGAGGCCGCGGTGTGCTCAGCCGCGGCCGCCGCGCACGATCGTGACGTCCTTGCGAACGTTCTGGCGGTTGTTGTCGGCGTCGATGACCGTGACGATGACCGTCGCGCGGACGGGGCTCTCACGCTGCAGCACCGAGCGGCGCTGGGCGTTGAAGTCGAAGATCGCGAATCCGATCTTGCTGACGTCGAGCTGCACCGGAGCGGTCGAGAACGTCACGCGCCGCTTGGGCTTGACCGCGAAGCGGAAGCTCTGCGGCCTGATCTTGTTGACCGACCTGATCTTCATCGTGCCCGAGCACGTCCGTACGGCGATCGGGCGGCAGAAGATCCGCACGCGCACGCGGCCGACGTTGCGACCCTTCGTCGGCACGACGATGCGCGTCGCGTCGATCCGGATCATGGCCCGAGCGCTGCTCGAGTCGGCGTCCGGCAACGACGAGCCGGAGGTTCCGGTCGTGCCCTTCGGACCGGGGAGGCCCTGCGGACCGGTCGCGCCCTGCGGTCCACCCGGACCCTGCGGACCGCCCGGACCCTGCGGACCGCCCGGACCCTGCGGGCCGGTCTCGCCCGTGCCGAGCGTCCTGAACGGCACGGGATCGCCCGTGCTCGATCCGATCGCGTTGGACGCGACGACGCGCACCTCGTAGTCGGTCTCCTTCTCCAGCCCGGCGACGGGGTAGCTGTTGGGCGCGATGTCGTTCGTGCCGGCCGCGATCACGAGCTCCTCGCCCGCGGCGGGGATCCGCGCCGTGAACAGCGCCTCGCCCGCCCGTCGGTACTCGTAGAAGTAGCTCGTCTGCAGGCCCCGCGGATTGATGCGGCTGTTGAACGTCGCCTCGTGGGCGCCGGGGATCGCGACGAGCGTCTTGACGTTTGGCCTACAGGCCGTCGAGAACGCCAGTCGCCCGCCGTTCGTCGTGCCCCGCTCGTTCGTCGCGACGATCTCGAAGTAGTACGTCGTGCACGATGTCAGGCCGGTGAGATCGCGCGGACGGCTGACGAAGCCCTGCTGCGAGCCGCCGCTGTAGGCGTCGCCGCCGGCCGGCAGCCGGTTGGGCAGCGTTCCGGTGGCGTTCGTGCCCCAGCCGTAGACGAACGTCGTCGGCAGGCCGCGTGCGTCGACGCGCCCGTTGAGCGTCGCCGAGGTGGCGGCGATGTTCGTCGCGGGGTCGGTGATCGCGCCCGGCTGCCTGAATCCCGGCGTCCCGTCCTCGACGCGCAGCCTGATGTTGTCGAAGTTCACGATCGTCCGCTGCAGCGCGATGCTGAGGATCGCCGTGTCGAACACCGTGCTCAGCTCGATGCGGTAGCGGTGACGGGGGATGACGTTCCCCATCCGGTCGTTGAGTCGGCCCTCGAAGATGTTGTTGGAGTCGTTGAGCCGCTCGCGGAAGAGCTCGGAGCGGGTGTTGGCCGTCTCGTCGACGAGCGTGAACGTGTACGTCGCGCGGCTGTCGCCATCGAGGATCGCCTGCACGTCGGCGCGGCGGTCGAACTGGAACGTCGTCGTGCCGGTGGCGCCCGGAGCGTTGTCGCCGATCGTGAACGGCGACGACGTCGCCAGCGTCGTCGCGTTGAACAGCAGCGGCGAGAGGCCGTCGACCGGCGGCTGGTAGGCCTGTTGCAGCGAGCCCGGCGGCGTGCCGATGCCGGCGGCATGGGTCGTGTCGGCGTTGCAGGTGACGGGCTCCTCCGTCGGGATCAGCCCGAGCAGCAACGTGCACTTGTTGCTGACCGCGGTCCAGCCAGAACCACCGGGATGGGCGAGGCCTGTCGTGAAATGCGATCCGGTGATCACGTTGTCCGGATAGATCGTGTCTGCTCGCGCGGCCGGAGCCGCTCCGAGGAGAACGAGGGTCAGTGCGAGCAGCGCTGCGCGGACGCCGCGGTGCACACGGCGTGTCTCGATCGTCATCGGTGTATGCCCCCTGCTGTTGCGGACCGGTCCTTGCGTGCCCTCGCGCGTCCCGGTCTCGGATGTGTGTGGCCGGTCCTGCGCGCCCCAGCGCGTCCCGGCTCTTCCGGGAAGCTAGTCGAAACGAGCGCGAACTTCACGTTCGTGGCGCAGGCCCGCGCCGCCGGGCGCGGGCTCGTAGGCTGTCGCCGATATGGCCGAGACGACGAACCAGACTCCCCACACCCGAACCGCCTCCTACGAGGCCGAGCGCAGCGAGGTCGTGCGCGTGCTGCTGCTGTACTCCGGCGGCCTCGACACGAGCGTCATGCTCAAGTGGATCGCCGACGAGTACGAGGCGGAGGTCGTCACGCTGACCGTCAACCTCGGCCAGCCCGGCGAGGACTACGAGGCCGTCGAGCGCAAGGCGCGCCAGATCGGCGCCGTCGAGTGCCACACGATCGACGCGCGCGAGGAGTTCGCGCACGACTTCGTGCTGCCGGCGATCAAGGCCAACGCGCTGTACGGCGGCGGCTACCCGCTGTTCACCGCGCTCGGGCGCCCGCTGATCGCGAAGCTCGCCGTCCAGGTCGCGCGCGAGACGGGCTGCGACACGATCGCCCACGGCTGCACCGGCAAGGGCAACGACCAAGTGCGCATCGAGGCGACGATCGCGACGCTCGCCCCCGACCTGAAGGTCATCGCGCCCGTGCGCGGCTGGCAGATGGGGCGCGAGGAGGAGATCGAGTACGCCCGCAAGCACGGCATCCCGCTGAAGGGCGGCACCGAGATCACGCCGTACTCGATCGACGACAACCTCTGGGGGCGCTCGTCGGAGGGGCGCTGGATCGAGGACCTCGAGCACGCGCCCGACGACGACGTCTTCCAGCTCGTGACGCCGCCCGAGCAGGCCCCCGACGAGTCGCAGGTCGTGCGCGTGAGCTTCGAGCGCGGCGTGCCCGTCGCGCTCGACGGCGAGGCGATGGGGCTCGTCGACCTGCTCGCGCGGGTGGCGGACATCGGCTGTCGACACGGCGTCGGGATCGTCGACCACATCGAGGACCGGATCGTCGGCCTGAAGGTGCGCGACATCTACGAGGTGCCGGCCGCGGCGATCGTGCTGCTCGCCCACCAGGAGCTCGAGAAGCTCGTCGGCACGATCCACCAGAACCAGTTCAAGCCGGCGCTCGAGCGCCAGTGGGCGTACCTCGTCTACGCCGGCCTGTGGTGGGAGCCGCTGCGCGGCGACATCGACGCCTTCATGGAGCGCGTCAACGAGCAGGTCAGCGGCACGATCGGGGTCAAGCTCTTCAAGGGCTCCGCGCGCGTCGTGACGCGCCAGTCGCCCAACGCCGTCTACGACCAGTCGCTGGCGTCGTTCACCGAGTCCGGCGGGCTGTTCTCCCAGCAGGCGTCGCCGGGCTTCATCGAGCTGTGGTCGCTGCAGTCGCGGATGGCGCACCAGCTGCGCGCGCGCAACGCCGGCCACGGCGTCGACGACCGCTAGCGGCGCGCGGCGCGCGCATGCCGACACGGCCGCAGGTCTGGCGCTTTCGGGCGATCTACGACGGCTTCGAGCACGGTGGCCTGCGCGCCGAGGTCGACCGCGACGCGTCGACGCCGCTGGACCGCGCAGGCCGCGTCGTGCGCCTCGAGGGCCTCGTCCTCGACGAGCATGGCCGGCGCGTCGGGCGCTTCACGCGCATGCTCGCCTCCGGCGGCGAGGGCCTGCGCGCGCGCCACGAGAAGATCGACCTCGCGCCCGAGGCGCGCGGGCGCGGCTTCGCCCGCGCGCTGCACGCGCACGCCGAGGACACCTACCGCCGGATGGGCGTCGGCTTCGTCACGATGCACGCCGAGAACGTCGGCTCGCTGCTGTGGCCGCGGCTGGGCTTCGACTTCGACCTGCGCTACACGGACGGCGAGGACGAGCTCGAGCGTCGTGCGCACGCGGTGCTGAAGCTGCTGTCGCCGCGCGCGCGCAAGGTCGAGGGCCTGCCGCGACCGGCGGAGCTGCTGGCACAGTGGGCGGCGTCCGACGATCCGTCGCGGCGCGAGGCGGCGGCGGCGCTGCGCGCGCTGCTGCCGTCGACGCAGCGGCTGCACGCCGGCCAGCTCGACGGCCTGCTCGTGCACCCGCTGGCGCTCGGCGAGTTCGACGCCGGCGGCTCCGGCCTCGGGCCGACGCTCATGCTCGGAGCGTCGTGGGATGCCTACAAGTCGCTCGCCGCGCCCGCGGACGACGACACGGGCGCGGCGAGCGATGGGGGCGACGACCCCGATGGGGCCGCCGCGTCGGGGGCCTGAGACCAGGCCCCGTCCTCAGACCGTCAGCGCCTTCTCGATCGACGACAGCTGGTGGCGGGCCATCGCGAGGTTGGCCTGCTCCTTGTTCAGGGCGACGTAGAGGAACAGGCCCTCGCCGCGCTTGTCGTTCATGAGGCGGATGATGTGCAGCTGATCGTCGAGCGTGATGAGGATGTCCTCGATCGTGCCCTTGATGTTGAGCGCCTTCATGACCGACATCTTGGCCTTGACGACCTCCGTGTTGCCGGCCGCCGCGACATCGAGGTTGATCTGACCGCCGCCGGCGGTGCCGAGCGTCAGGCCGCTCGTGTAGTCGACGAGGGCGGCGCCGAGGCAGCCCTTGATGGTCATTGCGTCAGCGAGCGACTCGTCTACGTTCTTGGCCATGGTGTCCTCCTTGGACTGATCCGGGGATCTCGGGGGTGCTGCGGGGGTTGGGGATGCTGCGATGCTGCGGACTGCGGCCGTGGCGGTCCTCGTCACGGCCGGTGCGGCAACGGGCGCGGCGGGTGCGGCGGGTGCGGCGAGCCGTCGTCCGTGCCGGGCAAGCGCCTTCATCTGTTCGGCGGGGGACCTCAGACGGGACCTCCCTCCAGGGCGCGTGCGATCTTCGCGGCGCAGCGTCGGGCCTCGAGGTGGACGCGACCGAGGTTGGCGCCCTCCGACGCCATCACCGCGAGCACGGCCACGCGACCGACGCTGTACACCACGAAGTAGCCGCCCTCGGCGCGCACGACGCACTCGGCGAAGCCGCCGAACGCGAAGTCGCCGACGATGCGCTTGCCGAGCCCGGCCGCGGTCGCGGCCATGGCGGCGATGCCCGCGGGATCGTGTCCGCGCACGTCGTGCGCCATCGGCAGGCCGTCGACGCTGGCGACGATCGCGCCGATCACGTCGGCGAGCGTGCCGCGCAGCTCGAAGACCGCGTCCTGGATGGCGCTGCGCGCGCCGTCCTCGGCGATGCCGCCGAAGCGATGCGGGCGCATGTCCGTGGCGGAGGCGATCACGGCTCGATGTCCTCGTCGACGGCCGACAGCACGGCCAGCAGCAGCGCGAGCAGCGTGTTGCGCGCGGACTCCTGGTCGGTCGCGTCGCAGGCGACGACATGCGTGCCGGGCGCGCCGAGCACGTCGGCGATGCCCTCCAGCTCGGAGTCGGCGCCGGCGCCCTTGTTCGCGCCGATGATGAACGGCACGTCGGAGATCCGGCTGAAGTGGGCGATGATGCCGGCGGCCTCCTCGAAGCTGTCGGGCCGCGAGAGGTCGACGAGCACGAGGTAGCCGTCCATGCCCTCGGCGAGCACGTCCCACATGAAGTTGAAGCGCTGCTGGCCGGGAGTGCCGAACAGCGACAGCTCGACGATCATGTCCTCGTCGACGAGCGTCAGCTTGCCGAAGTCCATCGAGACCGTCGTGTTGGTCTTGATCGAGCTCGTCTCGTCGGTGACGGACGTCTCGGTGCCGATCACCGGGATCTCCGACATCGTCTTGACGAGCGTCGTCTTGCCGGCCGCGAACGG
>JAWVGK010000291.1:0-10216 GCA_033855155.1 Solirubrobacteraceae bacterium
TCGTTGACCATGCCCGAACGACGTTGCTAAGCTGTGACGTCCACGCCGCGGGGTGGAGCAGTCTGGTAGCTCGTCGGGCTCATAACCCGAAGGTCGCGGGTTCGAATCCCGCCCCCGCTATACGGAAGCCCCCTCTCGCCAGGGGGCTTTCGTGCTTCAGGGGCGGGTTCGGCGGCTCGGCGTAGGGTGCTGGACCAACTTGCATACAGGGCTGTCGCCCCTGGTCACGTTGCGCAGGCCGTCGCGCGCACCACGGCGTCGACGCCGGTCCCAGCCGTCTGCCGCGGCCGCCCTCTCGGCGACGAGGATCTCCCAGCGAGCGGCTGGAGTGCCGCGACCGCCTCCTCGACGGAGGAGATCTGGACCTGGCCGGCAGCGGGCGTCGGCGCGCCGCGCCGGGTCGACCGGCCGGTGGCCGACCAGGAGCAGCGTCCCGCGAGGGGGCGACTCCCGCGGCCAGGCGACGCACCAGTTCCTCCACCGGCCCGCCCACGTGCACGGCCAGGCAGATCACCAGGTCGTAGCGGGCGGCCGGCGAAGCCCAGGTCGCCAGGTCGGCCTCGATCCAGTCGATGCGCTCAGCCGGGTCTGCGCCGAGGCGCTCCGCGCTGGCCCAGGCGTGGCCGAGCCCGATCGAACCTGTCGCCCATGGTCTGACAAAGGTACGCGGACCGCTTCGGCTGGCGATGCACATTTGCCGAAACTGCAGCACCGGCGTGCTTTGCCATGCGAGCTTGGCGCAAGCGAGGCGAGATCGCACGACGGCGCCGCCGCCTCGTCGAAACGCAGAAAGGACGCGTCATCCGGGTAGAAACTGCATCTCGCCGCATGCTGCCGGCTGCCGACGCCTGCCGCCAGACGTGTCGGCTCCGTGGCGCCGGTGTCGGCACGCGCCGCGACGGGCGACGGCGATTGTGGCGGCCATGGGGTCGCATGCCGCCCAAAGACGCCACAACCCAGCCGGGGCCGCCTCGCTGCGCGCACGGGAACGAGCTTCGCGCTCGCTCCGCCACCGGGACGCTTCGCCGCCCGGGCCACACCCAGCCACCCAACCTCGTGCATCGCGGCCATACCGCGTCGACGGGCGAACACGCACGATCTGTGCAGCGCAGCACCCGAACGAAGGAGCCACGCATGGCAGTCGCGCCACAGCTCGGAAACGCGGAGATCGAGTACGTGCGCGAGCGCGCGATCGTCGACACGGCCTGGAAGCCCTGATCGTGGCCATGGACCTCGGGCTGCGCGCCGAGCTTGCCGTGCTCGGCATCCGCGCCGCGCCGCCCGTGCGGCGGCGCTCCGGCGCGGGGCCGAGCGACGACGGGCACTGGGTGCTCAACGGCGCCCCGACGACGGTGCCGATCGCCGGCGACACGCCGTGGGCGCTTACGAACGACGGCGTGCTGACCCGCGCCGGCGTGGTCGTCGACGCCGACATGCGCGCCGTCCGGCGCCCGCGCTTCTACGACCTGCAGACCGCCGAGGGCATCTCCTACGAGCAGCTCGCGCGCCTGCACGGCCGCCACGTGCTGGCCACGACCGTCGTGCAGACGTGCACCCGCTACGCCAGCGAGGACACGCGCTGTCGCTTCTGCACGATCGAGGAGCCGCTGCGCTCGAAGGCCACCACGCAGGTCAAGACGCCCGAGCAGATCGCCGAGGTCGCGCTCGCCGCCGTGCGACTGGACCGTGTGCGTCAGCTCGTCATGACGACCGGCACGTCCAACGGCGCCGATCGCGGCGCCAAGCACCTCGCGCGCTGCGTCGCGGCCGTCCGCGACGTCCTGCCGAACCTGCCGATCGCGGTGCAGATCGAGCCGCCGGCGGACCTCGCGTGGCTCGGGCGCCTGTACCGCGCCGGCACGACGTCGATCGGCATCCACGTCGAGAGCCTCGACGAGGAGGTCCGCAAGCGCTGGACGCCGGGCAAGGCGACCGTCTCGCTGGAGACCTACGAGCAGGCGTGGCGCGAGGCGGTGCGGATCTTCGGCGCCAACCGCGTCTCGACGTACCTGCTGATCGGCCTCGGCGAGAACCCCGACGAGCTCGTCAAGGGGGCGCAGCGCCTGATCAACATGGGCGTCTACCCGTTCGTCGTGCCCTACCGCCCGCTCGCCGGCGGCCTCGCCCACGCCGACGGCGTGCCGGCGCCGAGCCACGAGCTCGTCGCCGACGTCACCGACCGCGTCGCCAGCGCGTTGCGCAAGGCCGGCATGCGCGGCGCCGACCAGGCCGCCGGCTGCGCCGCCTGCGGCGCGTGCTCGGCGCTCAGCACCGTCGGCGGGTGACGGACGGGATGGGCGAGCTCGTCATCGCCGCCGTCGCCGCCCCGTTCGGGCGCGACCTCGACGCTGGCTTTCGCACGATCGAGCGCGCGTTGCAGGAGGCTCGCGTCTGCGGCGCCGGCCTTGTCGTGCTGCCCGAGGGGGCGCTCGGCGGACACGCCGAGCCGCCGCACGACGGCGGAGGCGACGATCCCCCACCCGCGCTCGAGATCGACGGCCCGCAGCTGCGCCGCGTCGCCCAGCTCGCCCGCGACCTCGTTGTCTGCGTCGGCTTCTGCGAGGCCGGCGACGGCGGCGCGCGACACGACTCCGCCGCAGTCCTCAGCGGCGACGACGTCCACGGCGTGCACCGCAAGGTCCACCTGTCGCGCGACGAGCAGCGCAGCACGACGCCCGGCGATCGACTGATCGCCTTCGACACCCCCGTCGGCCGGATCGGGATGCTCGTCGGCTACGACAAGGCGTTCCCCGAGGCCGCGCGCACGCTCGCGCTCGACGGCGCGCAGGTGTTGGCGTTCATGTCGGCGTGGCCGTGCGGCGCCGCCGCGCCGCGCCCGCAGGACGATCGCCAGTGGCGGCGCGCGGAGCTGTGGGATCGCTCGCGCGCGGCGGAGAACTCGCTGATCGTCGCCTCGGCGAACCAGACCGGGACGTTCGGGTCGCTGCTCTTCGCCGGCGGCGCACGCGTCGTCGACCCCGGCGGCGACGTCGTCGCGGCGACGGGCGGCGAGTGCGGCGTCGCGTGCGCGAGCTTCGATGTCGCGGCGTCGCTGGGGCGCGCGCGGCGCGGGATGTCGCCGATCCACGACCTGCGCCCGGACCTCTACCGCGTCGCCGCGCCGCTGGCGGCGTGATCGCGGCGCGCGCGCAACCGCCGAGGACGGCCTGACCTACAGCGGCGTCGCGAGCTCGAGCAGCGTGCCGAACGGGTCGCGCACGTACGCGACGCGCTGGCCCTGCGGCTTGTCCTGCGGCTCGGCGAGCGCCGTGCAGCCGGCCTGGAGCGCGTGCGCGTAGGCGCCGTCGACGTCCTCGTGGACGAGCGCGAGCTCAACGTTCGCCGGCTGCCCGTCGAGCGCCGCGGGGCGCACGCCGCCGTCGAAGTTGCCGTCGCCGAGCGTGTAGGCGGCAAAGCCGAGCTTCGTCGAGCCCGTCAGCAGCTGCGCGTACGTGTCGAACGCGAACTCGACCGCCAGCCCGAAGACGCGCTCGTAGAACGCCGCCGCCGCGGGCGGGTCCTCGACGTAGACGATCACCCAGCCGAGGGTCATCTCGAAGTCAGCCACGGGCGGCGGCCTCGCGCGCCTTGCGCTCGCGGCTGAACTCCCACCACGGTCGCGCCGGGCCGCCGTCGGCGTAGGCCACGGCCGCGACGAAGGTGTCGAGCAGGCAGGGGTCGTGGCGGCGCCCGTCGAGCGCGCACAGGCGCTCGAACAGCTCGTGCGGGTCGCGCCCGCGCAGGTCCTCGGCGCGGTGGACGTCGAGGCGCTCGAGCTTGCGCGCGATCGCCGGGCCGATGTTGGGGATCTGCGTCAGCTCGCTGCTCATGCGGCACATCATCGCGGTCCGGCCGCGGCCTGTCTTGTAGAAAACGGCCCTATCCGTAGTTCCGGCAGGGGTCGGGCGGCAGCACGTCCTTCGGAGCATGGGTGCTGAAGCGCTCGAGATAGGGGACGTGGCGGGTGAGGTCGGCGGGCGGGATGAACGCCTTGCCCAGCCGGTAGGCGTCGATCATCGCCGGCGCCATGTAGTCCCGGGCGTCGTCGAGCGTCAGGCGACCGCGGGCGAACAGCCACGCGAGGTAGTCGTACTGGTCCAGCGCCGCCAGCACCTTGGCCTGCTCGTCGTCGTGCAGCTGGTCGATCTGGTTGCCCTCGCAGCGCAGGCCGGGCGCCTCGGTCTCGTTGATCTCGGTCTCGGAGTCCTTGACGATCGAGTTGAGCTGCGTGACGAGGCCGATCTGCGAGACCTCCTTGGACTGGCGCGCCTGGTCGAGCTGAAACCAGACGCCGAGCGTGTTGAAGATCAGCGTCACGATCAGGCCGAGCACCGCGACGTTCGCCCACGCGCGCCGCGATCTCGACGGCGCCTCGCTCACCGCAGCTTCGAGGCCGTCACGCGTTGCGCCGAGCGCATCCGCTCCGGCAGCTCGTACGTGCGGCGATGCTTGGTGTTGACCGTGCTGACGAACGAGACCGCCGGGCCCGACTCGAAGTAGATGCGCACGCGCACGCGGATGTCGTAGTCCGAGCCCGCCCGCACGAGGATCGAGAAGCGCTGCGCGCGCCCGGGGATGCGCAGGTCCGACAGGATCTTCGAGCCCGGGCCCTCGATGATCGCCGCGCGCGCGAGCGGCCCGCCTGGCCCGCCCGCGTTGGCGGCCGAGGCCGAGGCCGACGGCGGGGGAGGCCACTGCTGGGGCTCGTCACGGCGCGCGACGACCTCGTCGTGACCGCTGACACGGTCGTCGCCGGCGCTGTTGACGACGACGTCGGCGCCCGCGCCGCCGGCGATCGCGTCCTGTCCGGAGCCGCCGCTGAGCAGGTCGCGGCCGCTGCCGCCCTGCAGGTCGTCCGAGCTTCCGCCCTGGCCGGCGAGCATGTCGTCGCCGCCGTTGCCCTGCAGCGCGTCGGCGGATGCGCCGCCGGTCAGCAGGTCGTCGCCGCGCCCGCCGGCCAGCGTGTCCGCGCTCGCGCCGCCGATCAGCGAGTCGATCCCGTCGCCGCCGTTCATGACGGCCGCCGCCGAGCCGGCCTCGAGCAGGTCCGTGCCGTCACCGCCGTCGGCCGTGACCGGCACGGTCACCTCCTGCAGGCCGATCAGGTCGTCGCCGCCGCCGGCCTCGACGCGGACGGAGCTGACGAAGGTGCAGTGCACGGCCAGCGAGGTCAGCTGGGTGCAGCCGGCCGTCGCCACCGGCGCGGTCGCCTGGTCGACGACGACGTACTGCCCGATGCCGGCCGGGATGACGTCGATGACGTTGTGCTCGGCGGCGGTGTCGCGGATCGACA
The DNA here is from genome assembly GCA_033855155.1 of Solirubrobacteraceae bacterium. Lineage (GTDB taxonomy): Bacteria > Actinomycetota > Thermoleophilia > Solirubrobacterales > Solirubrobacteraceae > CADCVQ01. Next base: position 5,294 of record JAWVGK010000291.1, read on the forward strand.
GCACCCCGTCGGTGACGGAGATCTCGGCCGCGCCGGCGGTGGCGGCCGGCAGGCACAGCAGCGCCGCGGCGCCCAGCAGCGCCGCTGCGACGCCGCGACGCGGTCGCGGCGGCGGTCGGGTGGTGGGATCGCTCATGCCTGGATGAGCGCGCGTGGCGCGCGTTGATACGCCCGCCGCGTGTGACACCGGTCACACGCTGGACCCTCTCCGCAGCCGCGAGGGTCGGTAGCGCGGGGTTCGCTCAGGCTGCCAGCAGCGCCGACGGCGCGACGCCAGCGAGGTCGCGGCAGTCGTGGGCGAAGTGCGCCTGATCGGCGTATCCGGCCTCGGCGGCGACGAGCGCGAGCGCGGTCCCGGTGCGCGCGCCGTCGAGCGCGCGCGCCAGGCGCAGCACCCGCGCCAGGCGCTTGGGGCCATAGCCGACCGCGCGCTCGAAGCGCCGGCGCAGCTGACGCTCGCTGACGCCGAGCTCGAAGGCCAGGGCGCCGACGTCCGGGTGCGGGCCTTCGAGGCGGCCGACGGCGGCGCGGACGAGCGCGTCGGGCGCGGCCGCGCGCCGGGCGCGGGCGGCGAGCGCCGACACGAGCACGCGCTCGCGGTCGTCGTGCGCGTCGAGCGCCTCGGCGAGGCGCAGGCCGTCGTCGCCCCAGAGGCCGTCGATCGCGACGCGCTCGTCGCGTACGGCGGCGGCGTCGATGCCCAGCAGCGACGGCGCCGCGCCCGGGTGCAGGCGCACCCCGGCGACGCGGGTGCCGGCGGCGAGCGGCACGAGGAAGGCGCGCGTGTTGGGGCCGACGAGCTGCGTGCCGGCGCCCTCGGTCCAGACGATGTCGATGCAGCCGTCGGGCACGACGCGGACCGGCGGCCCGCCGTCGCCGCTGCGCTGCCACGTGCACTGCACCCACGGCGCCAGCGCGGGCGGTGGCGCCTGCTCGCTATAGGTCACGTGCGCAGGATAATGCGCCGCGAAGAAGTCACCGTGACCGCCGCGCCGCGGGTGAACGACGCGACGGCCACAGTCCGTCGTTACGCGGCCTCGGGGCCCTGGCGGCCCGCAGGAGAATCGGGCGGCGTCGGGCGCGTCAGCACGCGAACCGGTCGCTTCGGTGGACGATCGCGACCACGCGGGGCGCTCATCCGCGTGCGCTTGGGCCGGGCGTGCTGCGCCTTCATCGGTCGCCACCACGCGCCGGCCGGCGATCCCTGGCGCATTCGAGCCCGCGCCCGCGCGGGGACCTGGACCGGCGAGAGAGGCGGCGGTCGCGCAGGGCGCGGCAGGAGTGCTCGATGCGGTGGGGCGTGCGTCGTTTCATGGCGCCATGATCGCCTCGCGCGCAGCGGCGTTCCTCCGACCGCGGGCGCAAATGTGAGGACCGCGACAGGACCGGATGTCATACACGCGTCCGGGGCATCCATCGATTGCCGCTATACCTTTGTCGCGGGCTGCCGATACATCGGGCATGAGCCTGCTCGCCATCGCAGCCACCGGCCTGTCCGGCCTGCTGTCCCCGGTCCTCGGCGGCCAGCAGCCGCCCGCGCCCGAGCCGCTGCGCGCGCCGGCCGCCGCGCTGACGTCCTCGCCGGCGAAGGTCCGCGGCACGATGATCATGCTGCACGGCGGCGGCTGGACCGGGCCCGGCCCGCGCTCGCAGGCCAAGCTCATGACGATGCCGGGCGAGATGCTCAACGCGCGCGGGTGGCGGACGGTCTCCGTCGACTACCGCGCGGGCGCCGACAGCCTGACCGACGTGCTGAGCGCCACCAACGCCGAGGCCGCCCAGGCCACCGGCGGCCTGCTGTGCGTCTACGGCGAGTCGGCAGGCGCGCAGCTCGCGCTCGTCGTCGCGGCGCGCGTGCCCGCCGTCGACTGCGTCGTGGCGGTCGGGCCGCCGACGGACTTCGAGACCTACATCGGCGAGGTGCAGGCGAGCCACGACCCGCAGCGCAAGGCCGTCGCCGACCAGATCGAGGCCGTCTGGGGCGCGACGCCCGAGGCGCGCGCGCCCTATGACCCGATCGGGCTCGTCCCGTCGATCGGCGCCGACGTGCTGTTGATGCGCGAGGCCGACGACCCGCTGATCCCGATCGAGCAGGTCGACCGCTTCGTCGCCGCGCGCCCGACGTCCGAGCGCATGGAGCTCGAGGGCGTGCCCGGCGGGCCCGCCGACCCGTCCCAGATCTTCCTGCACGGCACGCTGTCCGACAGCGGCCGCGGCCAGTACCGCGCGACGCTCGGCCGGTTCGTCGATCGCGCGGCGGCGTCCTACGCGGCCGAGCGCCACGCCGCGCGCACCCGCTGCAAGGGCGTGACGCGGACCGTCGGGCAGTCGGGATCCCCGAGGATGCAGACCGCGCTGCGCTGCCTGGCGCGCTCCGACGCCGGCGCGCGCCGGGCCGGCGCCGCCCGCGCCAGGACGACGAGCCGCAGCGTGCGCGGCGAGGTCAACGCCGCGCGGGCATGGGCCGCACTGCGCGTCAACACGACCGGCCGGCGCGTGCTCGCCGCGCTCGCCAGCGGCCGCGCGAAGACGACCGTGCAGAGCGGCGATCCCTCGCGCGTGACGCTGCGCGTCAAACCCTGAGGAGCCGTCGCCGTGTTCGCCCACATCTCGCGCGCCTTCATCGCAGCCCTGGTGATCGGCATGAGCATCCTGAGCCTGAGCGCGCCGGCCGCCGATGCGTCGTTCATCTCCGACCTGCTGGGGCTGGGCCAGCCGCCGCCGGCCGCGCCGGTGACGCCTCCGGTCGCTGCCCCGCTGGCCGCCGACCCGCCGACCGGCGGCGCCGCCGGCACGATGATCATGGTCTTCGGCAGCGCCTGGGCCGGCCACTACGCCCCGCGCCAGGAGCAGCTCATGGACAGGCCCGGAGATCTGCTGCGCCGCCGCGGCTGGCGCGTGGTCTCGGTCGACTACGAGGAGGGCACCGCCGGGCTGCAGAGCGTCCTCTCCGTCGTCGGCGACGAGCTCGCCCGCAAGACCGGACCCGGTCCGCTGTGCATCTACGGCGAGTCCTCCGGGGCCGAGCTCGCGCTGGTGGCAGCGGCTCAGCAGCGCTCGATCGACTGCGTCGTCGGCGTCGCGACGCCCACCGACCTCGCGTACTACGAGTCACAGGGACCCAGCGCCCCAGAAGCCAAGGTCCGCGACCTCGCCACGCGCATCAGCTCCATCTTCGGCACGACGCCCGAGGCGCTGGCGCCCTGGAGCCCGGTCGTGCTTGCGCCGGCGATCCACGCCGACGTGATGCTGATCCACGAGAGCGACGACACGCTGATCGATCCGGGCTACGCGACGCGCTTTCAGGCGCTGCGCCCGACCACGAAGGTCGTCATGCTCGAGCCCGGCGACCCGACGGACCCGGCGGCCGCGTTCGCGCACGGCACGGTCTCCGACAGCGGGCGCGCGCGCTACTTCTCGGCCGTCGGATCGTTCGCCGATCGCGAGCTGGCCGCACACGACGCCGAGCGCAGCGCCCAGCGCACCGGCTGCCCCCAGGTCGCGCGCACGATCGACGAGATCGGCCGCGCGGACATGCTGAGCGCGCTGCGCTGCCTCGCGCTGAAGGATGGATCGCTGCCCGACCGCAGCGGCGCGTGGCGGCGCTCGGTCGTCAGGGCGCCGGGCGAGGTCAATCCCGCCAGGGTCTGGACGGCGCTTCGGCGCAGCGCCGGTGGCCGCGGGGCACTGCTCGCGATCGCGCGCAGGCGCGCGCGCATCGCCGTGCGCCCCGGCGACCCGACGCGCGTGACGCTGAGCGCCCGGCGCTGAGCCGCGTCAGCGCCTGACGCGGAAGCGCACGACCTGCGCCACGCCGCCGGCAGGCGTGGCCTCGACGCTGTACAGGCCGGCGCGGCGCGCGTAGGACCTTGCGCCGACGGCGAGCGCGTTGTCGCCGAAGGAGCCCTGCGCCGTCATCCGGCGCACGACGACGTAGCGCCCGCGCGGCGTCGCGCGGCGCAGCACGACCGCGACCGTCGCGGCGCGATCGAGGCGATAGCTCAGGCGCGCCGTGCGCCCGCGCGCGATCGTGCGGTGCGCGCGCTCGAGCCGGCTGAGCACGGGCGCGGGCTGCGGCGCGCTGAGCACGCGCACGACCGAGCGCGCCATGCTCTGCATGCCCAGCGCGTTGGGATGCAGCGGATATGCGACGGCGGTCGGGACGAGCGCCTCGAACCACTTGCCGCCGGGCAGCGAGCAGACGTCGTGGCCGATGCTGTCGGTGTACGTGTCGACGTACTCGGCGCCGTTGGCCGCCGCCTGCTCGGCGAGCATCGCGTTCAGGCGCACGATCAGGCTGTCGAAGTAGCGCAGGTCGTCGGCGCTCAGCGGCACGAGCGGATAGCAGCCGTTGCCGGTGCGCGGCGCCACGTCCGGATAGCCGACGAGCGCGATCCGCGCCTGCGGGGAGCGCTCGTGGATGGCGGCCAGGACCGCCGCGATCTTCGGTGCGGTGCGCGCGAACTTCGCGGGGAAGCCGTCGACGCCGCCGGGCGAGAAGTAGCTGCGACACGCGCTGCCGCCCGGCGCGGTCAGGCCGAGGCGTGCGCACTTGACCGCCGCGCTGACGAGGCCGGCGTCGTTGCCGCCGATGCCGACCGTCACCAGGCGCGTGCTGTCGCGCAGCGCGTCGAACTGCGGCGCGTTGACGGCGAAGCTCACCGTCTGCGGGGCGCTCATGTCGCGCGTCTGCGCTCCCGCGCAGCTGACGTCGGTGAAGTCGCCGACGCCCGACCACGCGGCGACCAGCGAGGGGTAGTTGTGATCGGAGCGCGAGCAGCCGGCCGGGCGGCCGCTCTGGTTGAGCACCAGCGGCGCCGCGGTGTAGGAGTCGCCGAGCGCGACGTAGGGCCCGGGGTCTGCGCCGGCGCTCGCCGGCAGCGCCAGCGCGGCGATCGATCCCGCGATGAACATCCGTGTTCG
>JAWVGK010000292.1:0-5642 GCA_033855155.1 Solirubrobacteraceae bacterium
GCGAGCTCTCGCCGAGGATGACCTCGATCAGGCGCGGGTCCTTGCCGTGCTCGGCGCCGAGCGCGGCCGCTCGAGCGCTCGGTCGCACGTCGTCGAGCGCGACGACGCGGCCCTCGGCCTTCGAGACGACCTTGTGGGCGACGACGAGCACGTCGCCGTCGGCGAGCGTCCCGGCCGCGGCCGCGAGCAGCTGCGCGAGGTCGTCGCCGGCGCGCACCTCGGGGATGCCGGGCAGCGCCGCGGCGACGATCATGCGGCCGCGCTCAGCCGGGGGGCGGCTCGGCGGGCGCGCTCTTGCGCGTCGTCGCGATGCGGCTGAGCATCCCGCGCGTGTGCGCGGCCCCACCGCGGCGGTTGGCGAGCGCGACGCGCAGCGCGGCGAGGTCGTCGGCCGTGTCGACGTCGAGCGCGAGCGTCTCGACGTGCTCGACGGTGCACGGCACCTTCGCCGCGGCCGCCGCCTGCTCGTGGCGCTGGCGACTGTCGGGCCCGAACGCCGGCTCGATCACGTTCGGCGGCGTCAGCAGCAGCGCGTTCGTGCCGCTGCCGTGGCGATCGGGGACGATCACGACCGAGCGGCCGGTCGTCGGCCGGTCCAGCAGCGCCTCGAGCTCGGCCGGATCGACCGCGGGGCAGTCGCCGGGCACGAGCAGCACGCGCGTCGCGCCCTCCTCGATCGCGTGCGCGATGCCGATCAGCGTCGCCGCGCTCTGGCCGGCCTCCTGGCCGTCGTAGAGCACGTTGGCGCCGTAGCCGCGGCCGATCGCCTCGGCCGCCGGCTCGGACGTCACGAGCAGCGCCTCGGCGACGGACTTCGTGCGCCGCAGCGCCATCAGCACGTCGGTCACCATTGCCTCGGCGAGCGCGCGGCGCGTGCCGCCCGAGAGCTCGTCGCCGAGGCGGACCTTCGCCGCGCCGAAGCGCTTGACGGGCAGGATCGCGAACGTCACGCCCTGCGCCGCGCCGCCGCGCGCCGACGGCCCCGAGGCCGAGTCGCGCGCCATCAGGCGAGGCCCTCGGCGAAGCGCAGCGTCTCGCCCGCGAGGCGGCGGCGATCGTCGGCGTCGCGCATCAGCGTGTCGGTCTGCAGCACCGCGAGCCCCTCGACGGGCTCGTCGGCGACGAGGCCGTCGATCAGGCCGGCGTAGCACGCGGCGACGCCGTCGGTGCTCGCCGGATGGCCCGCCCAGCGCATGAACGCCTCGGTCGGGCCCTTGAGCACGTCGCCGCCGACGACGGGCGAGACCGCGACGATCGGGGCGGGGCTGTCGATCAGCGCCTGGCGCATGTGAGGTACCGCGAGGATCGGGCCGATCGAGATGACCGGGTTCGACGGTCCGACGACGATCGCATCCGCGGCGGCGATCGCGGCGAGTGCCTGCGCCGTCGGGCGGGCCTCGTCGACCCCGCGCAGCTGGACGTCGTCGATCGGCCCCCGCGCCCCCGCGCTGATCATGAACTCCTGAAACGGCATCCAGCGCCCCTTAGCTCGCACCCATGTGCGCACCGGCTCGTCGGACATCGGCAGCACGCGCGCCCGCAGTCCGAGCGCCGTGCCGAGATCCGCCAGCGTATCGCTCAGCGTGGCGCCCTCGCCGAGGCGCCGCGTGCGCTCGATCGCGATCGCCAGATCGCGGTCGCCGAGCGCGAACCACACGTCGACGCCGAGCTCGCGCAGGCCGTCCATGACGGCGAAGCTGTCGTCGCGCAGGCCCCAGCCGCGCGCGTCGATGCGATCGGCGAGCCAGAACGTGCACAGGTCCGGGTCCGGGCTGACGTACGCGCCGTAGATCTCGACGTCGTCGCCGGTGTTCGCGATCACCGTCAGGTCCTCGCCGACGACGTCGAGCATGCCGCGTGCGAGCTTCGCGCCGCCGGTGCCGCCGGCGAGCACGACGACGGCGGGCGCCATCAGCTCGCCGCCGCGGCCGCGGGCCACAGCTCGTCGGGCAGGCCGGTGATGCGCACGCCGGCGCGCACCCGGTAGCGGACGTTGATCGAGATCATCAGCGCGGTCAGCTGCTCGGTCAGCCGCGCCATCTCCAAGCGGCCGCAGTCGACGCAGCGCAGACCCTCGATCGCGCCGACGAGCGCCGCCACGCGCGCCTTGTCGGCGCGTTCGTCGCCGGCGAGCAGCACGTCCTCGTCGAGCACGGTGTCGAGCTCGCGCAGCGACTTCGCGCTGATCGTGTGCAGCGCGCTGACGACGGACACGCCGTCGGGCACCATCTCCTGGGCCTGCTGGGCGGCGGAGCCCTGCCAGACGCCGAGCGTCCGCGTCGCCTTGGCGCCGATCGCGGCCGCGAGCGGGACCGTCGTGTCGATCACGAGCTGCCCGGGGCGCAGCACGTCGCGCAGGTTGCTCAGCGTCTCCGCCTGGTTGCGAAACGGGACCGTGAGGATGACGACCTCCGACGCCGCGGCCGCCTCGGCGTTGCCGGCGCCGTGGAACGTGGCACCGGGGATCAGCTCGCGGGCGCGCTCGACGGCCTCCTCGGCACGACCGACGTCGCGCGAGCCGATGACGACCTCCGCGCCGGCACGCGCGAGGCGCACCGCCAGACCGAAGCCGAGGGCGCCGGAGGCGCCGATGATGGAGACCGGCTCGGGCAAGCCCGTCGAGGATATCCGCCCGCCGGGCGCCTGTGGGCCTGCGATCGAGCTCAGCGGCCGGCGAAGCGCGGCGGGCGGCGGTCGCCGAACGCCCGGATGCCCTCGCGGAAGTCGTCGCTGGAGGCGCACAGCTCCTGGGCGGTGACCTCCTGCTCGAGAGTCGCGTCGAGGGCGGGCAGCGCGGCCGCGTCGATGATGCCCTTCGCGAGCGCCATCGCCAGCGGCGCGCACGTCAGCAGCTCGCCGACGAGCAGGTCGGTGGCCGCGTCGAGCTCGGCGACGGGCGCGACCCGGTTGGCGAGGCCGATGCGCTCCGCTTCGGTGCCATCGACGAACTTCGAGCACATGATGAGCTCCTTCGCGCGCCCGAGGCCGACGACCGCCGGCAGCCGCGAGCAGCCGCCGAGGTCGGGGATCAGGCCGATGCGCGCCTCGACGAGCCCGAGCATCGCGTCGCTCGCGACGACGCGCAGGTCGCACGCCAGCGCGAGCTCCGCGGCGCCGCCGAGGCAGGCGCCGTGGATCTGCGCGATGGTCGGCTTCGGCATCCGCTCGCAGAGGTTGAAGATCGAGAGGATCCGCTCGCGCACTTCGCGCAGGTTGTCGGGATCGCACGCGATCGCCGCGAGATCGGCGGCGTCCATCCCGCTGGAGAACATCTTCCCGGCGCCGCGCAGGACGACGGCGCGCACGTCGACGTCCGCGGCCGCCGCGTGCAGCGCCTCGCCGAGCTCGCCGAGGATCGCGGTGTTCAGCGCGTTGCGCTTCGCCGGCCGGTTGAGGACGACGTGCCGGACCGGGCCGCGATCCTCCTGCAGGACGAGGCTCATCCGGCCATAGGCGGCGTCGCCCGGGTCAATCTTCGAGTGGCGGCCAGCCGTCAGTCAGCAGGGCCGCGTAGGCGTAGGCGCGTGTCGTGTACGCCATCGGGAAGCGCACGGCCTCGATCAGCGCGGTCGACGTCTTGCCGGTGAAGACGGCGACGAACCAGAACGCGATCGCGACGACCTCGATCCAGATCGAGAAGACGTACAGCAGGATCCAGACGGGGATCAGCAGGAAGATGCGCAAGCCCGTCGTCAGGCGGCTGAGGTTCGCCGGGGGCGGCGGGATGCGCACCTTCACCGGGTAGTCGGGGTGCTCGGCGCCGTCGAACGGCGGGTACACGTCGGTGACGAGGTACATGTAGCCGGTGAAGCGCATCGTGAAGCGCACGTAGCCGGCAACGAAGTCGTACATCGCGTCGGGGTAGCGGCCGGTGAAGAGGATCGCGAGCCACGCCACCAGGACGACGAGGAGCGCCGCGAATCCGTAGAAAAAGCTCCAGATGAGGTGCGGGATCACCGTGATCGGGCGAAAGAAGACGGTCAGGCGGCTGCGATCGACGGCGGGCTGCTGGTCGTAGACGACGGGGTAGGTGCTCATGACGTTTGACCGTGACACGGCTGGCGTGACGCGTCAACGGGAGATGCGTCACAGATCCCGGCGCCCCGGCACTCCACGCTGGAGGATCGCGGCGGGGATTAGTCTGTGGCCGATGTCGCCCGCCGCAACGACCGATCGCCGCGAGCTCGCCTTCGCCGGCGTCGCGCGGCAGGCCGAGCTCGTGCGCAGCCGCGAGGTCTCGCCGCGCGAGCTCGTCGAGACGGCGCTCGAGCGCATATCGCGCCTGGATCGCCGCCTGAACGCCTTTCGCGTCGTCTTCGACGAACGCGCGCTGCTGGAGGCCGACCAGGCCGGCGGGCGCGCGCGCGGCGGCGACGAGCGGCCGCTGCTCGGCGTGCCGATCGCCGTCAAGGACGACATGGCGGTCGCCGGCACGCCGCGCGTGCTCGGCTCGCATGCCCACGGTCCCGACGAGCGCGAGGACTGCGAGCTCGTGCGCCTGCTGCGCGCGGCCGGCGCGATCGTGATCGGCGTCGCGCGCACGCCCGAGCTCACGCTGTGGCCGTTCACCGAGACCGCTCACGGCGGTGCGACGCGCAACCCGTGGGACCTCGACGTCACGCCGGGCGGCTCCAGCGGCGGGCCGGCCGCGGCGGTCGCGGCGGCGCTCGTGCCCGCCTCGACGGCGTCCGACGGCGCCGGCTCGATCCGCGTCCCCGCCGCGTGCTGCGGGCTGTTCGGGCTGAAGACCCAGCGCGGGCTCGTGACGACCGCGCCGCGCAGCGAGGTCTGGACGGGCCTCGCGGTCTACGGCTTCCTGACGCGCTCGGTTGCCGACAGCGCGCTGCTCTACGAGGTCGCGACCGGCCGGCCGTTCGTCGCGGCGGCGCGGCGCGACCCGGGGAAGCTGCGGATCGCGCTGACGACGAAGATCCCGCCGGGCGTGGCGGTGCGGTTGCGCGCCGACCAGCGCCGCGCGACCGAGGAGACCGCGGAACTGTTGCGCTCGCTCGGCCACGAGGTCGTCGAGCGCGACCCGAGCTACGGCCTCGTCGGGCGCAACGTCGTCGTGCGCTTCTTCGCCGGCGCGGACGCCGAGGCGCGGACGATGGCGGACCGCTCGCGGCTCGAGCGCCGCACGCGGCGGATGGTGCGCGTCGGCGCCGGCGCGCGGCGGCTGCTGCGCCGCGCGCTCGCCGCGCAGGAGGGCGACGCGCGCCGCATCAACCGGATCTTCGACGACGTCGACGTCGTGCTGAGCCCGACGCTGCCGCGCGCGCCGCTGCGCATCGGCGCCTACGAGGGCCGCGGCGCGGCGCGCACGTTCAACGCCTCGGCGGGGATCGTGGCCTTCAACCCCGTCTGGAACCACATCGGCAACCCGGCGGCCGCGGTGCCGGCGGGATTCGACGAGCGCGGGCTGCCGCTGTCGGTGCAGCTCGCCGGGCCGCCGGACGGCGAGGAGACGCTGCTGTCGCTCGCGCACCAGCTCGAGACGGCGCGGCCGTGGGCCGACGCGCGGCCGCCGGTCTCTTGAGCTTCGCGAGTGCGAGCCCGACCGCGCTGCGGGTGATCGCCGCCGAGGCCGCGCGTGCCGCCGGCGAGCTGCTGCGCGAGCGCTTCGTCGCCGGCGGCGAGCGCGC
>JAWVGK010000293.1:0-6555 GCA_033855155.1 Solirubrobacteraceae bacterium
TTGTGCTCGTGGGCGTCGCTCGCTCAATCGGTGAGCTGGTCGGCGAGCACGCCTCGATCGTGCGGGCGCTTGTGCAAATCGAGATGCCACGGATGTCAAGTTCTGAACTGGCCGAGATCCTCACGAAGGGCTGCACGGCAGCGGGCCTGTCGGCACGCGCGTCAGCGATAGAGGAGATTGTCACCCTCTCGGAAGGGCTTCCACATTACACCCATTTGTTGGGCCTCCATGCGGCGCAATGCGCGGTCCAGGATGACCGAACCGAGGTCAGAGCTGATGACGTCCGGCGCGCCATTCCCAAAGCCGTGGATCGCCATACGATCCTCAACGACTATCAGCAGGCGACCCGCAGCGCGCGAAAGGATGCGCTGTTCTCGCAGGTGCTCCTTGCCTGCGCTCTGGCGCCGAAGAACCAGCTCGGGTTCTTCACGTCGGGCTCGATTCGTGCTCCGCTGGAGGTCATCGCCGGGCGAAAGATCGACATCCCGGCGTTCTCAAACCACTTGAGCCAGTTCCTCGAACCTGAGCGGGGAGCCGTTCTTCAACGGGAAGGCTCGTCGCGGAGATACTTCTACAGGTTCACCGATCCAATCCTTCAGCCGTACGTCATCCTCAAGGGTCTGGCTTCGCAACTCATCACGGACGAACAGCGTCGCCGGTTCCAGGTGTCCGACGACGACCCCGACTTCACGCCTGGCGACTTCGAGACCAACGCCCCCCGGGCGCTGTTCTAGGAACCACCGGCGCGATGCGAAGGCGAGGCCGACGCCAAGGTTCCGCACGCCGTCAATCCGGCTTGCGCGCGCGCACGATCGCCGCTGCTGCATGCGCGTGGACGCGGTGCGTCTCGCGGATCTCGACGTCGACGAGGCCGGCGTCGGCGAGTGCGCGCTCGAACTGCTCGCGCGTCAGCGCGCCGGCGACGCAGCCCGTCCAGGCCGCCATGTCGGCGCGCGTGGCGTCGTCCATGTCGGCGTCGGCGACGACGTCGGAGATCGCGAAGCGCCCGCCGGGGCGCAGCACGCGCGCGGCCTCGCGCAGGACGCGCGGCTTGTCGTGGGAGAGGTTGACGACGCAGTTGGAGATGACGACGTCGACGCTCGCGTCGGGCAGCGGCAGCGCCTCGAGGTAGCCCTTGACGAACCGCGCGTTGTCGATGCCCGCGGCGGCGGCGTTGGCGCGCGCGAGCTCGAGCATCTCGTCGGTCATGTCGAGGCCGATCGCGCGCCCGCTCGGGGCGACGCGGCGGGCGCTGATGAGCACGTCGGCGCCGGCGCCCGAGCCGAGGTCGAGCACGACGTCGCCGTCGCGCAGGTCGGCGACCGCCGTCGGCACGCCGCAGCCCAGCGACGCCTGCACCGGCACGCCCTCGGCGTCGGACAGCGCGCCGTACAGCGAGCCGCCGAAGACCTCGGTCCCATGCTCGTCCTCGAGGCTCACGGGCGCGCAGCACGACGAGCCGGCGGTCGAGGCCGAGCCGCAGCACGACTCCCCCGCCGGCTGCGCCGACGCGATCGCGCTCGCGGCCGCGGCGTAGCGCTCGCGCACGAGCTCGCGGATCTCGGTGCCGGTCGGCCGGCTCAGCTCAGCCATGCGGTCAGCTCCTTCAGCGCGTCGGGACGGACGTAGTAGTAGGCCCACAGGCCGCGGCGCTCGGAGTCGACGATGCCCGCCGCGCGCAGCTTGGCGAGGTGGTGCGAGAGCGTCGGCTGCGAGACGTCGAACAGCGGCACGAGCTCGCAGACGCAGACCTCGCCGGCGTGGCGGCGCAGGACGTCGACAAGCTGCAGGCGGATCGGGTCCCCGAGCGCCTTGGCCACCGCGGCCACGCGCCGCGCCTGCGCACGGTCGATGTCGGGCTGCACGAGCGCCTCGCAGCAGCGCTCGCCGGCCGCGCGCTTGCGCTTGGGTGCGAGCTCCAGGCCGGTCGGCATGCATATACAAATATCGATCGAAGTGACGCTTGTCAATCCGTACGACCGCCGGACCCGCGGCGCGGCAGTCGTCGCTGGTGCTGCACTAGGGTCGCGCGGTCATGTCCGCTCGTCCCCCCAAGGACCCACGAGACGCTGCGCCTGCCGGACCACAGGCGTCGCGACCGCCGGCCGCGGACGGCGCGAAGCCCGGCCGCGAGCGACGACGGCAGGGCAAGCCGCGCAGCACCGCCGGCACGGTCGGCATCGGCGCGCTGACGCTCGGTGCTCTCGGCGTCGTCTTCGGCGACATCGGCACGAGCCCGCTGTACGCCCTGCAGACGGTCTTCGCGGCGCACGACCACGCCGTCACGCCCGACGCCCGCAGCGTCTACGGCGTCATCTCGCTCGTCTTCTGGGCGATCACGATCATCGTCTCGGTCAAGTACGTGTCGTTCGTCATGCGCGCCGACAACGAGGGCGAGGGCGGCATCATGGCGCTGATCGCCCGCGTCCTGGACCTGCCGCTGGGGGGTCGCCGGGCGAAGGCGTCGCTCGTCGCGCTGGGGATCTTCGGAGCCGCCCTGTTCTACGGCGACGGGATGATCACGCCCGCGATCTCGGTGCTGTCGGCGGTCGAGGGCCTGAAGGTCGCGGCGCCCGGGCTCGAGTCGCTGGTGGTGCCGATCACGCTCGTCGTGCTGACCGTGCTGTTCGCGATCCAGCGCTTCGGGACCGAGGCCGTCGGGCGCCTGTTCGGGCCCGTGATGGCGGTCTGGTTCTCGATCCTCGCCGTCGCCGGCCTCTCGCGCGTCGCGACCGATCCGGCGATCCTCAGGGCGCTGTCGCCGACCTACGGGATCGAGTTCTTCGTCGACCACGGCGGCGTCGCGTTCCTCGCCCTGGGGTCGGTCGTGCTGGCGGTCACGGGCGCCGAGGCGCTGTACGCCGACATGGGCCACTTCGGCCGGCCCGCGATTCGCCGCGCGTGGTTCTTCTTCGTCTTCCCCGCGCTGACGCTGAACTACATGGGCCAGGGCTCGCTGATCCTCGAGCACCCCGAGGCGATCTCGAACCCGTTCTTCCTGCTGATGCCCCACTGGACGCGCGTGCCGATGGTCCTGCTGGCGACGTTCGCGACGGTCATCGCCTCGCAGGCCGTGATCTCCGGCGCGTTCTCGGTGACGCGCCAGGCCGTGCAGCTCGGCTTCCTGCCGCGGCTGCGCATCCGGCACACGTCCGAGGCCGAGGGGCAGGTCTACGTCCCGGCGGTCAACGCGCTGCTGTTCGTCGCGGTCGTCGCGCTCGTCGTCGGCTTCGGATCCTCCGCCGGCCTCGCGTCGGCCTACGGCATCGCCGTCACCGGGACGCTGGCGATCGACACGATCCTGTTCTTCGTCGTCGTGCGGATCGCCTGGGGCAAGCCGCTGTGGCTCGTGCTCGGCGGAGCGGCCGCGTTCCTGTTCGTCGACCTAGCGTTCTTCGGCGCGAACCTGCCGAAGGTCGTCCAGGGCGGCTGGTTTCCGCTGCTGCTCGCGGCCAGCGTCTTCACCCTGCTGACGACGTGGCAGCGCGGGCGCGAGATCGTGTCGGCGCGGCGCGAGCAGGCGGAAGGGCTGCTGGCGGACTTCGTCGACGAGGTGCGCGCGATCGACCCGCCCGTCTACCGCGCGCCCGGCACGGCCGTCTGCCTGACGGCCGGCAAGCGCACGACGCCGCTCGCGCTGCGCGAGAACGTCGACTACAACCACGTCCTGCACGAGAGCGTCGTGATCGTCTCGGTCGAGATCAAGCGCGTCCCGCACGTCCCGCGCGGACAGCGGATCGTCGTCGACGAGCTCGGCTACGAGGACGACGGCATCCTGCACCTCACGATCACGTACGGCTTCCAGGACGACCAGGACGTGCCAGCCGCGCTGCGCCAGGCGGTCTCGCACGGGCTCGAGGTCGAGATCGACGTCGACCACGCGACGTACTTCATCTCGAAGATCACGATCGTGCGCGGCGACGAGCCCGGCATGGCGGGCTGGCGCAAGGCGCTGTTCCTCGCGATGTCGCGCACGTCCTCGAGCCCGGTCGACGTCTTCGGCCTGCCCGAGCAGCGGATCGTGACGATGGGCTCCTACATCGAGCTCTGAGGCTGAGCGCGTACGCGATCGCCCGTCGCGGGTACTGCGCCGACCCATGACCACGACCGAGCGCGTCCAGGACCTGCCGCCGTTCGCCGGCCACTCGCCCGACCAGGAGCGCCCGCTCGGCGGCTACGGCGTCCTGATGGCGACCTTCGGAGCCCTGTCGGCCGCCTTCGCCGCATGGATCGGCCGCTCCGGCCGCGAGATCCCAGAGCGCATCGACGCGCGCGACCTCGCGCTCGTGACGGTCGCGACGCACAAGGCGTCGCGGCTGGTCGCCAAGGATCGCGTGACGGGCGCCGCGCGGGCGCCGTTCACGCGCTTCGAGGACGACGACGGGCCGGGCGAGGTGTCCGAGCAGGCGCGCGGCCGCGGCCTGCGGCGGGCGATCGGCGAGCTGCTCGTGTGCCCGTACTGCCTGGGGCTGTGGATCGCGTCGGCGTTCGCCGCCGGCCTGCTCGTGGCGCCGCGGGCGACGCGCTGGATCGCCGGCGTCCTGACGGCGCTGTCGGGCTCCGACCTGCTGCAGATCGCCTACAAGAAGGCCGAGGACGCGCTGTAGAGGCGCAGGCGTCAGTCGGCGAACGGCAGGCGTTCGTCGACGCCCGCGATGCGCAGCACGCGCAGCACCGTCGCGGACGGGCGGCGCAGCCGCAGGCGGTGGCCGTCGGCGCGGCTGCGTGCGTCGGCCATCACGAGCATCCTGATGCCCGTCGAGTCGATGAACGACAGCGCCGACAGGTCGAGCACGATCGCCTGAGCGTCCGTCGCCTCGACGCGTAGGAGCTCCTGCTCGAGATCGCCGGCGCTCGCGATGTCGACCTCGCCGCCGACGCCGATCGTGTGGGTGTCGCCGTCGCGCTGCGAGCGCATCGACAGCGTGCCGAGATCGACGAACTGCTCGGCGCGCGCGGCGCCGCGCTCCGGGAAGGCGTTCTCGGTCATCGCATGGCCTTTCTGATGTCCTCAGGTCAGATCTCGCGTACGCCGAGCGACATCGTCACGTGGCGATCTCAACGGCACCTCAAGATCGCCCGATCGTACAAAACGGGCGCGCGCAAGGCGACACATGTGTCGCATGACGACCTCGGGCCCCACGGCGGCTCCTACCATGGGGGCATGGCCGTCGTCATCGCCTCCGACCTCAGCAAGGACATGGTCGGCAACCCGCTGCTGCGCGGGGTGTCGTTCAAGCTCGAGCGCCGGGACCGCCTGACGATCGCCGGGCGCAACGGCGCCGGCAAGACGACGCTGCTGCGGATGCTCGCGGGGGAGACCTCGGTCGACGGCGGCGACCTGTCCTTCCAGAAGGGCTGCAAGCTCTCGCTGCACGACCAGCGCCCGCCGCGCGACCGCTCGCTGACGCTGCGCGACTACGTCCTGTCGGGCTGCGCCGAGCTCGTCGCGCTCGAGGGCGACCTCACGCGCCTGGCGCAGAAGATGGCCGACGGCGACGCGAAGGCGTTCGACCAGTACTCGCGCGCCGAGGCGCGCCTCGAGCACGCCGGCGGCTGGGCCTGGCGCGACCGCGCGACGGCGATGGTGCGCGGGCTGGGCTTCGACGACGACGACCTCGACCGCCAGCTCAAGACGTTCTCCGGTGGCGAGCTGACGCGCGCGTCGCTCGCGCGCGCGCTCGCGGGCGACCCCGACCTGCTGCTGCTCGACGAGCCGACCAACCACCTCGACATCGAGTCGCTGGAGTGGCTGGAGAAGACGCTCGTCTCGCTCGACGCCGCGATCGTGCTCGTCGCGCACGACCGCTGGTTCCTCGAGGCGGTCGGCACGGCCGTGCTCGAGCTCGAGGCCGGCCGCTCGCGCTTCTTCCCGGGCACGTGGACGCAGTGGCGTGTCGAGCAGGCCGCCCGCGAGATCGCGCTCGGGCGGGCGATCGACAAGCAGCAGGCCGAGATCGCGCGGCTCGAGCGGTTCGTCGAGCGCTTCCGCGCGAAGGCGACGAAGGCCAAGCAGGCGCAGTCGCGCGTCAAGCGCCTGGACAAGATCGAGCGCATCGAGCGCGACCCGCGCGATCGCAGCGCGCTGTCGTTCGACTTCAAGGCGCCCGAGCGCTCGGGCCGCGTCGTCTTCGAGCTGCTCGACGGCCGCGTCGAGGTCGGCGCGGATCCGCCGCGCGTGCTGCTCGACGGGGCCGAGCTGTGGCTCGAGCGCGGCGAGCACGTGACACTCGTCGGCCCCAACGGCTCGGGCAAGACGACGCTCATCGACACGCTCGCGGGCGTCCGGCCGCTCGCGAAGGGCAAGCTGCGCACGGGCCACAACGTGAAGCTCGGCCACCTCTCCCAGCACGCCGACGAGCTCGGCAAGGGGCCGGGAGCGCGGGCGAACAAGGTCATCGAGGCATGCGCGGTGCACACCGGCCTGACGCCGAACAAGGCGCGCGCGCTGCTCGGGCGCTTTCTCTTCAGCGGCGAGGACGCCGAGAAGCCGCTCGAGGGCCTCAGCGGCGGCGAGCGCCGGCGCCTGTCGCTGGCGATCCTCGTCGCGTCGGG
>JAWVGK010000294.1:0-6045 GCA_033855155.1 Solirubrobacteraceae bacterium
CGCAGTGCTATGCCGCCGCGCCGTTCCTCGCCTCGCTGCTGGGCTTCGACGCGCCGGACACGACCGTGCTGCTCGCGCTGTCGGCGGCGATCCTGCTGCTGTCGACGGGCGTCAACTGGCTCGGGCCGCGCGCGCTGAAGCTGTTCGTCGCGATCTCGATCAGCGCCGAGTTGCTCGGCAGCGTCGTGATCGGCACGATCCTGCTCGTGTTCTTCCGGGAGCTGCCCTTCTCGGCGGTCTTCGGCGGCGCCGGCGGCACCGGCGTCGCGGCGGCGCCGATGCTCGGCGCGGTCGCGCTGATCGGCTGGAGCTTCATCGGCTTCGAGAGCGCCGGCGACATCGCCGAGGAGGTCGAGCAGCCCGAGCGCGCCGTGCCGCGGGCGCTCGTCCTGTCGCTCGTCATCGTCGCGCTGATCGTGATGTACGCCGCGCTGGCCCTGATCCTCGCCGTGCCGAACCTCGGTGCCGCGATGTCCGGCGACGCCGCCGACCCGATCGCTGCGACGATCACGACCCACCTCGGCCAGGGCGTCGCGACGCCGCTGTTCGCGATGGTCGTGCTGGCGTTCGTGGCCGGCATCGCGGCAGTCCAGGCGGCCGTCTCGCGCGTGATCTTCGCGCTCGCCCGCGACGGCGAGCTGCCAGCCGCTGCCAGCCTCAGCCGGCTGTCGGGGCCCGACCACCTGCCGCGCAACGCGCTCAACGCGTCGGCCGTCGCCGCCGCGGCGTTCCTGCTCGTGACGCTGAACGACAACGCCTATGCGACGCTGCTGGCGATGGCGACGGTCGGCTTCTACATCTCGTTCGCGTTCCCGGTGATGTCGGTGCTGCGCGCGCGGCTGCGCGGCGAGTGGGCGCCCGGGATCTGGAGCATCGGGCGCTTCGGCGCCGCCGTCAACGTCGTCGCCGCGTGCTGGCTGGCGTTCGAGATCGTCAACATCGCGTGGCCGCGGCTGCCCGACGCGGCCTGGTACGTCAACTACGGCGCCGTCTCGGTCGTCGTGCTCGTGACGCTCGGCGGCGCCGCGACACGCGCCGCGATGCGCCGGCCCGACCCGCGCGCGGCGGCCGTGCGCGACGGCCTCGCGCTCGAGCCGGGAGCGACGCGATGACGCAGTCGCTCGTCGCCCGCCATGTGCTGCCGGGCGCCGCGACGTGGTCGGGGTTGCTGCGGCGCGGCAGCGCGCTGGAGGTCGAGGACCTCGAGGGCGGCGCGAACGTCGCGCTGTTGCTCGTCGACGCCGCCCGCCCGGCGGAGCGCCTGAACGTGCCAGACACGCTCAAGGCCCAGCACGTCGCGCGGATCGCCGCCGGGGTCGCGCTGTACTCGGACATGGGTCGCGTGATGGCGTCGGTGATCGAGGACACCTGCGGCTGGCACGACCCGCTCTGCGGCCACGGCCGCCAGGCCGACGTCGACGCGCTGCACGGGCCGACGAGCTTCGCCGCCGACCGCAACGCGGCGCGGCGCGGCGCGCGCGAGGAGCTGCTGCTCGAGCTCGCCAAGCACGACCTCGGCGCGCGCGACATGGCCGCCACGATCAACCTCTTCAGCAAGGTCACGGTCGACGCGGACGGCGCGCTGCGCTTCCATCCCGGCAGCTCGCCGGCCGGCAGCCGCGTCGTGCTGCGCGCCGACGGCGACGTGCTCGTGCTGCTGAACACCGCACCGCACCCGCTGCACCGCAACCCGCTGTGGGACCCCAGGCCCGTCGCGATCGCCGTGCGCGCGGTCGGGCCGGCCGCCGCCGACGATCCCGTCCGGCTCGCGTGCCCGGAGAACGAGCGCGGCTTCGCGGCGACCGACGCCGACCACCCGGCCGGGCGGCCGGCATGACCGGCGTGCTCGTGACGAGCGGCCTCGATCCCGCCGCCGCGGTCCTCGACGAGGTCGTGCAGGCGGGCGACGGCTGGACGCGCGTGCTGCGCGCCGGCCAGCACCTGCGGATCGTCGACCTCGCCGGCAACCAGGCGGTCGACACGCTGTTCTACGACGCCCATGACACGGCCGAGCGCTACAGCGCGCAGGACACGATCCGCGCGCAGGGCTCGCTGTACCTGACGAGCGGCTCGCGGCTGCTGACCGGCTCGGGCCGTGAGCTCGTGACGATCGTCGCCGACACCTGCGGGCGCCACGACACCGTCGGCGGCGCGTGCTCGCAGGAGAGCAACGTCGTGCGCTACGGCGCGCACACACGCCACATGCACGCCTGCCGCCAGACGTTCCTCGCGCACGCGCTGGCGTGGGGGCTGGGCAAGCGCGACCTGACCCACAACGTCAACTTCTTCATGAACGTGCCGATCACGCCCGAGGGCGGGCTGACCTTCGAGGACGGGCTGTCGGCGCCGGGCAAGTACGTCGAGCTGCGCGCCGAACGCGACGTGCTCGTGCTGATCAGCAACTGCCCGCAGCTCAACAACCCCTGCAACGCGTTCGATCCCACGCCCGTGCAACTGCTCGTGTGGGATGCGGCGATTCCCGTCGCATAGCTGAAAATCGTACGACGGCGCGTGACGCGGCGACCGCGTGCACGTAGGGTCGCAGCCGATGCGGGGGATCGCAAACGACGGAGCACGTGCGCGTGCCGAGCGGGTGTGGACGTGGCGGCACCTATCCGTGCTGTCGCTCGCCATGGCCGTCGTCGTCGTGCTGTGCGGCGCGCGGGACGCGGCCGCCTACACCCTGAGGCTGACGTTCCCCGACGGGCAGGCGATGACCCACGGCTCGGCCTGCGCGGGCAGCGGCTGCCTCGCGCGCGGCGACGACCTGAGCCCGACGAACGCCGCCGGCGAGGTCTCGCTGTCCGGCCGCTCGCATGTCGTCGAGTACCGCCGCGACGGGATCGCGCTGGCGCAGGCGCCGCTCGGCAGCGCGTCCGGCCGCATCCTGGCGACCGGCGACCGCGACACCGTCGTGCTGCCGCGGCTGCTCGCCGGCGTGGCGCCCGCGACCGACGTCGCCGAGTCCGATCTGATCGCGCGCATCAACGAGGAGCGCGACGCTCGCGGCCTGCCGCTCGCGCGACTCAACGACCGTCTCGCGGCGTCGGCCGACCTGCAGGCGGCGTGGCTTGCGCGCAGCGCGGTCACGTGGCGTGAGCCCGAGCTCATGCACGTCGGGCCGTTCGCGACGACGCTCGCGTTTCGCCAGGCCGAGGTGTCGCTGCCGGAGCCCGCCGCCGGCAGCGAGGTCGCCGAGGTGGGCGGCACCGGCGCGGAGGCGGTCGAGGACTGGATGGCGTCCGCGCCGCACCGCGCGTTGCTGTTGGCGGACGGCCCGCTGCTGATCGGCGCCGCGCGCGCCGGCAGCTTCGTCCTCGTGCAGACGCACCCGCCGTGCGGCGGCTGCGCGCAGGGCGACACCGGCGTGCGCACGGCCGACGCCGCGCAGCTCGCCGCGCCCGTCCCGCAGCCTGTTGCGCCTGGCGCGCCGGCCGCGCCGGCCTGGCGGCCTGCCGCGCCGATTGGGCGGCCGGGCGCGCCCGCCGGGGGGCCCGCCGCGCCCGCCCTGCCGCCGACCACCGCCGCCGGCGGCAGCGGCGGCGCCGGGTGCGCCCGCGAGCGGCTCGCCGTGCGGCGGCTGTCGGGCGACGAACGGCGCGTGCGCGCGCGCGTGCGGACGGCGTGCCTGCGCCCGGGAGGTGGCTACGTGCTGGTCGTCCGCCGCGCCCGCGGCGGACGCGCGCTCGCGTCGCGCACCGTCGCGCGCGCCGGCACGACGACGCTGCGCCTGCGGCTCGGCTCGCGGGCGCGCTCGCTGCGCTTCGAGCTGCGGCGCGACCGACGTGCCGTCGCGGCACGCTCGCTGTCGCTGCGCTAGACGGCCCCAGCCGCGACCGGGACGCGCCGTCGCGGCGCGATCGCTGTTGCTGTGCTAGACGGCCCCAGCTTGCGCGACCCCGGCGAGCCTCGCGCGCGCTCGCTGCGCTAGAGCGCGTCGCCCCGACCCTCCGCCCGCGCGACCGCGAGCGCGAGCGGCTCGGCGCCGATCAGCCGCTCGAACGGTCCGACGACGACCCACAGCGCGCGCAGTCGAGCCGCCGCGACGCGGTCCGTCGGCGCCACGCGCGCCTCGCTGAAGAGCGTGCTGCGCCCGCGGCCGTCCTCCTGCACCCAGTGCGCGAACAGCACGCGCACGCTGCGCGGCTCGTCGTAGGCGCGGAACTGCTCCGGCCCGTGGATCGGCGGGTAGTCGCGCGCGAGCGTCCAGATGCGCCCGCACAGGCCCGAGATCGACCACTGCTCGCCCTCGTCGAGCACGGCGAACGGATCCTCCGACAGCAGCTCGGCGAAGCTCTGCTCGCGCGCGACGTCCGGGATCCGCCAGCGCACGAGCCGGCCGATCGTGCGCGTCTGATCGAGCCGCACGCCCTGCGCCGCCGCCCACAGCGCGGACGCCTCGGCGTCCGCCGCGCGCCGGTGGCAGGTGCGGATGTCGGGCTCGGGCAGCCAGGCGTCGAGGTCGTCGCTGGATAGTGCCACCCGCGGGATCTTGACGACGGCCGCCCGCGTATCCTGTGGCGCCGGTGATGCCTGACGCGCAGACGCTCGAACAGCTCGTCCTCCTCGCGCTCGCCGAGGACGTCGGTGCGCTCGACGTCACGAGCGCCGCGACGGTGCCGGCCGGCACGCGCGCCGCCGCCACGATCACGCAGAAGGGGCCCGGGGTCGTCTTCGGCCTCGACGCGGCGCGCGTCGCGTTCCTCGCGCTCGACCCCGACGTCGTGCTCGAGCGCCTCGGGCCGGAGGGCGAGTGGCGCGAGCCGCCGGCGGCGGTCCTGCGCGCGACGGGCGACGCGCGCGCGCTGCTGGCGGCCGAGCGCACCGCGCTGAACTTCCTCGCGCACCTGTCGGGCATCGCGACGCTGACCGCCCGCTGCGTTCGCGCCGTCGAGGGCACGCGCACCCGGATCCTCGACACGCGCAAGACGACGCCGGGCCTGCGCGCGCTCGAGAAGGCGGCCGTGCGCGCGGGCGGCGGCGTCAACCATCGCGCCGGCCTCTACGACATGGTCCTCGTCAAGGAGAACCACGCCGCGCTGGCCGGCGGCGTCGGCCCCGCAGTGCGCGCGGCCCGCGCCGCCTTCCCCGATCTGGCGCTGGAGGTCGAGTGCAGCACCGCGGCCGAGGTCGACGAGGCGCTCGCCGCCGGCGCGCCGCGGATCCTGCTCGACAACATGCGCCCCGACGAGCTGCGCGCGATCGTCGCGCTCGTCGACGGCCGGGCCGAGCTCGAGGCCAGCGGCGGCATCGTCGTAGACACGCTCCGGGCCCACGCAGAGACCGGCGTAGACTTCATCTCGATCGGGGCGCTGACGCATTCCGCTCCCGCCCTGGACCTGTCCCTCATCCTGGAGCCGCTGCCATGAACCTGCCCATGGCCCCTACGTCGCCGCCGGCCGCACCGCTCGAGCTCTACAGCATCCCCGAGCTGCAGGCCGAGGTGCGTGCGCTCGCCCGCGAGCGCGACGCGATCATCCTCGCCCACAACTACCAGCTGCCCGAGATCCAGGACGTCGCCGACTACGTCGGCGACTCGCTCGGGCTGTCGCAGCAGGCCGCTCGCGCCGACGCGTCGACGATCGCCTTCTGCGGCGTGCACTTCATGGCCGAGACGGCGTCGATCCTGTGCCCGGACAAGACCGTCCTGATCCCCGACCTCGACGCCGGCTGCTCGCTCGCCGACGCGATCACGCCCGCCCAGCTGCGCGCGTGGCAGGCCGAGCATCCCGGCGCCGTGACCGTCATGTACGTCAACACGACCGCCGAGATCAAGGCGCTGACGGACTACTGCGTGACGTCCGCCAACGCCGTCTCGGTCGTCGAGCACATCCTGCGCGAGCACGGCTCGCAGACGGAGATCCTGTTCGGGCCGGACATGTTCCTCGGCGCCTACGTCGAGCGGCGCATCGGGCGCGCGCTGCACGTCTGGGACGGCGAGTGCCACGTCCACGCCGGCATCCGCCCGCGCGACATCGCGCAGGTCCGCGCCGAGCATCCGGGCGCCGACTTCCTGATCCATCCCGAGTGCGGCTGCTCGACGTC
>JAWVGK010000295.1:0-3227 GCA_033855155.1 Solirubrobacteraceae bacterium
GAGCAGACGCTGCTGCTCGTGCGCCTCGCCGCCGAGCTCGGGATGCTGACGACCGGCTCGACGGACTTCCACGGACCCCAGCACGTCCGCTTCTCGCGCTTTCGCGACTTCGAGCTGTTCGGCTGCGAGCCGCGGCTCGGGCCGATCGGCGGCTGACGCCGGCTTACGACGCCAGCACGCGCGCCAGCCGCGAGCCGAGCGCGTCGAGCGCGAGCTCCTCGTTGGGGTTCAGCTCGAACGACGCGCGCGTCTCGTCGACGAGCGCCTGCCCCTCGCGGAGCGCCGCCGCGCCGACGCCGCGCGCCGCGTCCTCGCCGAGCTCGGGCAGGCGGTCGGAGTGGTGCACGAGCTCCGGCGCGCGGTCGACGATGCAGGCGACGTCGCGCAGCCACAGCCCGACGAGCGCCAACCCGCGGTCGAGCGCCGCCGTCTGCGCCCGGCGCGCCGCGCGCTTGGCGCGCTCGCCCGCCTCGCGGCGCATGCGCCCGTGATCCTTGGCGATCGCGTACCCGAGCTCGGACTCCAGCGCCGCCTCGACCGCGTCGGCCGCGCTCGCCCCCGCCGCCCGCGCCTGGGCGATGAGCACCATCCACGGCCGCGCGGCGGTCTCGCCGCGCAGCGCCCCGCGCGCGACCGCCTCGGCGCCGGCGCGCAGCGCCGGCCCGTCCCCGAGCGCGAGCGCCAGTGCGCGGGCGGCGTCGCCGAGCCCCAGTCGCGCGCACGCGTCCGCCAGCGACGGCGCGACGCCGTGGCGCTCCTCGAGCCGCGCCGCGATCTCCGGCACGCTCGGCGCGTCGAAGCGCACCGCCTGGCAGCGGCTGGCGATCGTCGGCAGCACCTCCCCCGGCCGGCTCGTCAGCAGGATGAGGTGTGCGAACGACGGCGGTTCCTCGAGCGTCTTGAGCATCCGGTTGGCCGCCTGGTCGTTGAGCTCGTCGGCGTCCTCGATGACGAACACCCGCCGCGTCGACTCGAACGGCGTCCGCGCGGCGCCGGCGACGACGGCCTCGTCGACGTCGCCGACGAGGATCCCGGCCGCGCTCGCTGGCGCGACCCACGTCAGGTCCGGGTGCACGCCGTGCTCGACGCGCGCCGCGGCACCCGCCGGATCGGCCGCGCCCTCGGTCAGCAGCGCCGAGGCGAAGGCGCGCGCGACAGTACGCTTACCGCTGCCCGCCGGACCGCTGAAGAGGTACGCGTGGCTCGGCGAGCCCGCCGGCGGCAGCGCCGCGGTCAGCACCGCGCGAGCGTGCGGGTGGCGATCGGTCCCGGGCAGCATCGGGCGCGAACGGTAGCGTCGCCTGCTGTGCGCGGCAGGCTCATCACGATCGAGGGGCTCGACGGCGCGGGCAAGTCGACGCTCGCGAGCGCGCTCGCGGCAGAGCTCGCCCGCGAGCGGCCGGTGCGGCTGCTGCGCGAGCCCGGCGGCGTCGTGCTGTCCGAGCGCATCCGCGAGCTGGTGAAGGATCCCGAGCTGCGCTGCGATCCGCGCACCGAGGCGCTGCTGTACGCGGCCGCGCGCGCGCAGCTCGTCGACGAGCTGCTCGAGCCGCTGCTCGCCGCCGGCACGTGGGTGCTGCTGGACCGCTTCGTCGACTCGTCGCTGGCCTACCAGGGCGCGGGGCGCGGCCTCGGCGTCGAGCGCATCGCCGCGCTCAACGACTTCGCGACCGGCGGCCTGCGGCCCGATCGCACGCTGCTGCTGCGCGTCGAGCCCGCCACCGGGCGCGCGCGCCAGCAGCATCGCGACGATGTCCCGGACCGCCTCGAGCGCGAGGCCGAGCCGTTCTTCGCCGCGATCGCGGCGGCATATGACGCGCTCGCGGCGCGCGATCCGCAGCGCATTCGGGTGCTCGACGGCGGCGCGCCGCCCGACCGCGTGCTCGAACTGGCTCGCGAAGCTGTGGCCGACCTAGACTGCTAGGAGTCTTGAGCGCCTTACCCGTATTCGAGGTCGAGCGCTTCGAGCGCGTCGCGGCCGGATCGGGCACGGTCCTCCTGCGAATCGCCGGGCGCTGGCGAGCCGACAGCCGTGAGCGGCTGGCGCCGCCGACGCTGCTGCTCGACGACGGCCGCCGGACGCGCCGGATCGCGCCGCTGCCCGGTCCCGACGACTCGGCGCCGCACGCCGGCCCCGACCCGCCGCCGTGGCGCGCCGCGTACTCCGTCCCCGCCGCGCAGCTCGACGAGTCCCGCCTCGCGTTCGCGCTCCAGACCGGCCGCGGCATCGCCGAGCTGCCGCGCCCGACGACGGCGGCGGCTCGTTCGCCCAAGCCGCCCGACGGCGCGGACGCGACCCTGCTGCGCGACGAGCGTCGCCGCCGCCAGGACGCCGAGCGCGCTGCGGAGGAGCGCCGCCAGGCGATGGCGACGCTCGACGCGCGCCTGCAGACCGAGCGCGCGGCGCGCGGCGCCGCCGAGCAGGCGGCGCGCGAAGCGCGCGACGAGCTGCTGCACCTGCGCGTGCAGACCGAGGCGACGGTCCGCGGCGGCGAGCGCCAGGCGCGCGAGCTCGCCGAGCGCGTCACGTTCCTCGAGCAGGCGCGCGCCGAGGCCGACGAGCACGCGCGTCGCGCGCGCGACGAGATCGCGACGGCGCGCAAGCACCTCGACGAGCGCATCACCGCCGAGCGCACGGCGCGCCAGCAGCTCGACGCCGCCGTCGGGGCGCGCGAGCGCGAGGTCGCCGGCCTGCGCGGCGCCGCCGAGAAGGCCGCGCACGAGGCGCGGCGCGCGATCGAACAGGCGCAGTCCGAGGCACAGGCACGCGCCGAGCGCGCCGAGGCGCAGGCGCAGGCCGCCCGGACCGAGGCCGAGCGCGCGGGCGTGCGCGCCGAGGCCGCCAGCCAGGCGGCGCGCCAGGAGACGAAGGTCGCGGCGCTGCGCGCCGGGGCGGCGATCCAGTCGGCCCGCGACGAGGCGCGCGCGCAGGTCGAGCGCGAGCGCGCGGCGGCGCGGCGGCAGGCCGAGGTCGACCGTGCCACCGGCGAGCAGGAGCGCGAGGCCGTGGCCGCCGAGGCGCGGGCCGAGGCCGAGCGCGCCGCCGAGACGGCGCGCGCGCGGGCCGAGCGCGCGGCGTCCGAGGCGCGCGGCGAGCTCGAAGGCGTCCGCGAGCAGGCCGCGGCCGGTGCGCTGGCGCTGCAGGAGGCGCAGGCGCAGTCGGCGCAGATCGCCGCCGAGCTTGAGCGCTCGCGCCGGCAGGCGCAGGCGCTCGAGGACGCCCGTGC
>JAWVGK010000296.1:0-4689 GCA_033855155.1 Solirubrobacteraceae bacterium
ACGACCGCGGCGCCGGTCTCCAGCGCGAGCTTGCCGATGCCGGGCTTGGGCCGATCGGCGAGCCTGCCGTCGCGCGAGCGCGAGCCCTCGCAGTACATCGCGACGCAGCCGCCGCGCTCGAGGATCGTGCGCGCCGTGACGAACGCCTCCTCGTCGCGATGGCCGCGGCGCAGGGGGAAGACGCCGCCGTGCGTGTAGACCCACTGCGCGGGCGGCTGGAAGAGCTGCGACTTGGCCATGAACATGACCTTGCGACGGATGAACGCCGCCAGCAGGAAGTGGTCCATGAACGAGCCGTGGTTCGGGGCGAGGATGACCGAGCCCGACTGCGGCACCTTGTCGCTGGAGATCGAGCGTGCGCGGAAGAAGGCGAACGCCCACAGGGTCGTCAGGATGCGCACAGCCTCGTACGCGGCGTCCGGCTCGCGCTCGCGCGAGCGCGCGTGGAAGGCGTCGAAGTGCTCGGCGGGGCGCTCGTCACGGTGAGACTGCGCCGTGACGGCGGCGAACTGCTCGCTGCGCCTCAACTTCGCCATTGAGGCGAACCTTACCCTCGCGCCCACCCGCGGGCACGGACGACGGCGCGCCGCCAGTCGTCGATCAGCAGGTAGCGCTCGTCGTCGCCCATCTTGGGCTCGTAGCGGGCGCGCTCGCCCTCGCGCCGCGCGACGTCGGCCTGCGTCCAGGCGCCGGCGCCGACGCCCGCCAGCAGCGCCGCGCCCAGCGCCGTCGTCTCGGCGATCTCGGCGACCGCGATCGGCACCCCGAGGACATCGGCCTGAAACTGCATGAGCCAGCGGTTGGCGGTCGCGCCGCCGTCGGCGCGCAGCTCCTCCAGCGGGCGCTCGGCGACGCGCTCCATCGCCTGCACGGCGTCGACGGTCTGAAAGGCGATCGCCTCGAGCGTCGCGCGGGCGACGTGCGCGCGGGTGCTGCCGCGCGTCAGCCCGACGATCGTGCCGCGCGCGTACGGGTCCCAGTGCGGCGAGCCGAGGCCGGTCAGCGCGGGCACGAAGTACACGCCGTCGTTGGAGTCCAGCGAGGCTGCGAGCTGCTCCGTGTCGGACGCCTGCTCGATGATGCCGAGGCCGTCGCGCAGCCACTGCACCGCCGCGCCGGTGACGAAGATCGCCGCCTCGAGCGCGTAGATCGTGCGCTCGCCGATGCCCCAGGCGACGGTCGCCAGCAGCCCCGGCGGCGCCGTCGGCGCGTCCTCGCCGGCGTTCATGAGCACGAACGAGCCGGTGCCGTAGGTGTTCTTGCCGAGGCCGGGATCGAGGCAGCCCTGGCCGTAGAGCGCCGCCTGCTGATCGCCGGCGATGCCGCAGATCGGCACGCCGTCGTGGCCGTCGCCGAGCGCGCCGTCGCGCAGCGCGCCGAACTCGCCGATGCTCGGCAGCACCTCGGGCAGCGCTCTCCGCGGGACGTCGCCGAACAGCGCCAGCAGCTCGTCGTCCCAGTCGCCGCGGACGATGTCGTAAAGCATCGTGCGCGACGCGTTCGTGACGTCCGTGCGGTGCTCGCCGGTGAGCTTGTAGACGAGCCACGAGTCGATCGTGCCGAAGCAGGCGCCGCCGTCCGCCGCGCGCTCGCGCAGGCCGTCGACGTTCGCCAGCAGCCACTCGATCTTCGTCGCGCTGAAGTACGGGTCGAGCACGAGGCCGGTGCGCGTGCGCACGAGCGGCTCGTGGCCGGCGGCGCGCAGCTCGTCGCAGCGCTCGGCCGTGCGGCGATCCTGCCAGACGAGCGCGTGGTGCAGCGGCTCGCCGCTGTCGCGGTCCCAGACGCAGACCGTCTCGCGCTGGTTGGTGATGCCGGTCGCGCGCAGGTCGCCGGCTCCCACGCCGGCGTCGTCGAGCGCCTCGATTGCCACCTCGCGGGTCGCGTCCCAGATCTCGCCGGCGTCGTGCTCGACCCAGCCGGGCCGCGGGAAGTGCTGGCGGAACTCGCGATACGCGCGACCGGCGAGCTGCGCGTCGGCGTCGAAGACGAGGCACGTCGTGCCGGTCGTGCCCTGGTCGATCGCGAGGATCATCTGACGAGAAGCTACCCGGCGACGGGGCGGCTCACCTGTCGCAGCGGGCACGAGAAGCAGGCCGGGACCGGGAGGAAGAAGTCCCGGCCTGCACTCTCGGAATGGCGGGAGCGTCCTGTCCGGGCGGGGTCAGTGCTCGAACGGCTCCGAAGGCGCCGCCTGCGACGGACATGACCGCCGACGGTGCTGGCATTCAAGGTACGCCGAGCGTCCGGCGCCTCCCACCGACGAGCGTCCAAACTCGGGTGGCAAAGTTTCGACAAGCGGTCGATGCATCGGCGCGCCCTCACCCGCGCCCCAGGTCCTCCAGCGCCGCCGCGATGGCCTCCGCCGCGGGCCCGACCTGGTGGTTGGTGAGGTGCTCCCAGACGACGTCGCGGCCGTCGGCGAGGCGCACGACGAGCGCCCGCGTGGTGAACATCGGCACCGCCGCGCGGCCGCGATCGGTGGCGGCGAGCACGCCAGTGAGCGCGATCGCACGGATCGGCGCGCTGACGCCCTCGCCGACCGTGCGCTGGTCGAGGATCCGGCGCGAGGTGACGGTCAGCTGCGCGATCGGCCCCCACTTCTCGCCGTTGTCGGGCCAGCCGCAGGTGAACAGCACGTCCTCGCCGTCCTGCAGCGCGTCGAGCAGCTGGCGCACGTACGCGCCGTCGGGCTCGTCGCCGGCGGTGCTCTCGCGGTACAGGGCGGCGATCGTGTCCGGCGTCTCGGTCACCTTCGGCCTACCGGCGGCTGAGGTACACCGCGACGAAGTCGACGAGCTGACGGCCGCGGTGCGCGAAGCCGCGCAGCGTCCTGCGCGTGGCGCGGTGCGCGAGGTCCAGGGCGACCTCCTCGATGACGAAGCCCGCGCGCGCGGCGTCGACGGTCATCCCGAGCTCCATCCCGAAGCGCGGCGCGAACGGCACGACGGTCGCGAACGCCGGCCCGCTGAGCGCGCGCTGGCCGGAGATCGGCGCCCGCATGTCGAGGCCCGTGAGGCTGCGGATCGCGCGATGCGCGTAGCCGACGGCGAAGCCGAAGCCGCCGCCGACGCGCGCGCTGAAGACCGCGATGGCGAGGTCGCAGCGGCCGGCGCGGACGGCCTCGGCGAGCGGCGGCAGGCGCGCGGCGCTGGCGGCGAGGTCGCCGTCGCAGAGCACGAACACCGGCGGATCGGGCTCGAGCGCGCGGCTGAGGACGGTCCGGGCGGCGAGCGTCGCGGCGCCGCCCTTGCCGATCGAGCGCTCGCTGCGCACGAGGCTCGCGCCCGCTGCGGCCGCGACCTGCGACGTCGTGTCCGTCGAGCCGTCGTCGGCGACGACGACGTGCGCGCCGGGGAACGCCGCTGCGAGGGCCGCGAGCGTGTCGGGCAGCCGGTCGGCCTCCTCGTGCGCTGTGACGATGATGATCGTGTCGCTGGCCATCGCCGCGCGGACTCTCGCAGACGGCCGCGATCTCGTCGGGCGCGGCGGTTACGCTGCCAGGGCCCCATCGCCGATGCGATACGAGGAGGAGCCGGTGATCGACGTCGAGGCCCACATCACGGGCATCGTGTGGAAGATCGAATGCAAGGTCGGTGACGTCATCGAGGAGGGCGACACCGTCGTGACGCTCGAGTCGATGAAGATGGAGATGCCGGTCGAGGCGGAGGACCCCGGCATCGTCAAGGAGATCCTCTGCGAGGAGGGGCAGCCCGTCGACGAGGGCGACACGCTCGTCGTGCTCGAGTAGCCGCGCGCGCGGCCTGCTCGGCGTGCGCGCGGGCGCCGCATCCCCCGCGCTGGCAGACGGGCGCCAAGCGGCGTAGGTTTCTCGCACATGGCGGGAACGCTGCTGATCGATCGACCGCGCGAGGGCGTGCTGCGCCTGTCGATCTCCAATCCCTGCAAGCGCAACGCGCTGGACCTCGCGATCCTCGACGCGATCGCGACGGCGCTCGGATCGCTGGACGGCGCGCGCTGCGTCGTGCTCACCGGCAGCGACGGCGTCTTCTCCGCCGGCTACGACATCGGCGCGATCGCGCCGGAGCAGTTCGCGTCGGAGGCGCAGAAGCTCGTCGCGCACCCGTTCAGCGCGGCGCTGACGGCGCTCGACGAGGCGCAGGTGCCGACGCTCGCGGCGCTCGGCGGCTCGGCGATCGGCGGCGGCCTCGAGCTCGCGCTCGGCTGCGACCTGCGAATCGCGTCGGGCGCGGTGAAGCTCGGCATGCCGCCCGCGAAGCTCGGCCTGACGTACTCGCACACCGGCTTGCGGCGCTTCCTCGACGCGATCGGCGAGCCGCGCACGCGCGAGCTGTTCCTGCTCGGGCGCTACATCGACGCGCAGACCGCGCTGAGCTGGGGGCTCGTCAACTGGGTCGTGCCGCACGAGGACCTCGACGACGCCGCGCTCGCGCTCGCGGCCCAGCTCGCCGCCAACGCGCCGCTGGCGATGGCCGGCAACAAGCGCGTGCTGCGCGAGCTGCTGCGCGCCGAGGCGACGATCGACCCTGACGTCGAGCGCGAGCTGCTGCAGCTGCGCGAGTCGAGCTTCGCCTCCCACGACCTGCGCGAGGGCGTGTCGGCGTTCGCCGAGAAGCGGGCGCCGAGCTGGAAGGGGTGTTAGGGCTCGTCGCCGTGGGCGATCGCGAGGTCGGCGAGGTCCTGGAGGTCCTGCGGGCGGCCGGCCGC
>JAWVGK010000297.1:0-2586 GCA_033855155.1 Solirubrobacteraceae bacterium
GACGTCGAGCGCGACGGCGAGGCGCGCGAGCTGCTGGCCGTCGTCGGCATCTCCGCCGATCGCCTGCCGGTGGCGCTGCTCGAAGACGGCGCCGTGCTCGAGCGCCCGACGGTGCTCGAGCTCGCCGAGCGCCTCGGCGTCACCGGCACGCCGGCCCAGGAGCACTACGACCTCGTGATCGTCGGCGGCGGCCCGGCCGGGCTCGGCGCCGCCGTCTACGGCGCCTCGGAGGGCCTGCGCACGGTGCTGATCGAGCGCGAGGCGCCGGGCGGCCAGGCCGGCCAGTCCAGCCGCATCGAGAACTACCTCGGCTTTCCGATGGGCCTCAGCGGCTCGGACCTCGCCCGCCGCGCGACCGACCAGGCGCGCCGCCTGGGCGCCGAGCTGCTGACCGTCCAGGACGCGGTCGGCCTGCGCGTCGCGGGCGCGGGGCGACTCGTGCAGCTCAGCGGCGGCGGGACGCTGAGCGCGAACTGCGTGCTGATCGCCTCGGGCGTCTCCTACCGCCAGTACGACGCGCCGGGCTTCGCCGAGCGCACCGGATCGGGCATCTACTACGGCGCCGCGATGACCGAGGCGCGCTCGTGCGCCGAGCAGCGCGTCGCGATCATCGGCGCGGCGAACTCCGCCGGCCAGGCCGCGGTGCACTTCGCCGGCTACGCCGCGCACGTGACGATGCTCGTGCGCGGGCCGTCGCTGCGCAAGTCGATGTCGCACTACCTCGTCGAGCAGCTCGCGGGGCTGGCGAACGTTGAGGTGCGCACGAGCACGATCGCCGTCTCCGCCGACGGCGAGGGCGACCGGCTGCGCTCGCTGCGCGTGCGCGATACCAGCTCGCCCGGAGGCTCGCATGGCACGGGCGGCGCCGAGTCCGACCTGGACTGCGACGCGTGCTTCGTCTTCATCGGCGCGTCGCCGCGCACGGACTGGCTCGAAGGCGTCGTCAAGCGCGACGGCCGCGGCTTCATCCTCGCCGGCCCCGACGTGCAGGGCGACGGCTGGCCACTGGCGCGCGACCCGTACCCGCTGGAGACGAGCGTGCCCGGCGTCTTCGTTGCGGGCGACGTGCGCGCGCGCTCGATCAAGCGCGTCGCGAGCGCCGTCGGCGAGGGCTCGATGGCGGTCTCGCTGATCCACCAGTACCTGCTCGAGGCATGAGCTCGCACGGCGTCACGCTCGCGGACCTGCGCTCGATCGACCTGTTCGACGACCTCGACGACGACGCGCTGTCGCAGTGGCTCGACGTCGTCAGCTGCCGCAAGGTGCAGCCGGGCGAGCTGATCGAGGAGCAGGGCGACCCGCCGGCCGGCCTGCAGCTCCTGCTCAGCGGCGCCGCGCGCTCGCTGCTCCTCGACGGCGACCGTCCGGAGCCGGTCGGGCGGCAGGTCGCGCCGACGTGGATGGGCGCGATCGCCGTCCTGACCGACGCGCCGATGGGCGTGCGCATGCAGGCCGAGACCGTCTGCCGGATCGCGCTCGTGCGGCCCGCCGACTTCGTCCGCCTGACGCTCGCGCAGCCGTCGGTGCACCGGCGCGTGATGCAGACGATCGCGCCGGTCGTGCGCCGCATCAACGACATCGAGCACAACCGCGAGCGGCTCGCGTCGCTCGGGACGATGGCCGCGGGGCTCGCGCACGAGCTCAACAACCCCGCCGCCGCGGCGCAGCGCGCGGCCGCGCAGCTCGCCGACGCGCTCGCCGTCATCAACCACGCGCTGCGCGCGTTCGTCGAGTCGGGCGTCGAGCGCGACGACGCCGAGCGCCTGCTCGCGCTGCACCAGCAGGCGCTCGACGGCGCCGCGGGGCGCGCGGCGCTGGACACGCTCGACGCCGCCGACGCCGAGGACGCGCTGCTCGAGGCGCTCGAGCAGCTCGGCGTGCCAGAGCCGTGGCGGATCGCCGAGCCGCTGGCCGCCGCGGGCGTCGACGAGGCGTGGCTGCGGGCGGTCGCCGAGCTCGCCGGGCCGGCGACGGCGAAGGCGCTCGGCTGGGTCGCGGCGACGCTCAGCGCCGACGGCCTCGTCGCCGAGTTGCAGGACTCGACGCAGCGCATGTCGCAGCTCGTCGGCGCGGTCAAGCGCTACGCCTACATGGACCGCGGCGGCCTCGTCGAGGTCGACCTGCACGAGGGCCTCGACAGCACGCTCGTGATCCTCGCCCACAAGCTCAAGCAGACGGCGATCGAGGTCGTGCGCCGCTACGACCGCACGCTGCCGAAGCTCACGATCCGCGGCTCGGAGCTCAACCAGGTGTGGACGAACCTGCTCGACAACGCGATCGACGCGCTCGGCGCGTCGGGCACGATCGAGATCGCCACGCGCCGCGACGGCGACTGCGCGATCGTCGAGATCTCCGACGACGGCGCCGGCATCCCCGAAGAGATCCGCGAGTCGATCTTCGACTCGTTCTTCACGACCACGCAGGTCGGCAAGGGCACCGGCCTCGGGCTCGAGACCGCGCGCCGGATCGTCGTCGATCGCCACGACGGATCGATCGCCGTCGACTCGCGCCCGGGCCGCACGACGTTCCGCGTCGCGCTGCCATTCCGGCAGGGCTGAGCCGAGGCGGCGCCGACGAACCTGGACG
>JAWVGK010000298.1:0-3515 GCA_033855155.1 Solirubrobacteraceae bacterium
GCCTCCGCGATCCGCTTGTCGGTCTGCCACGGGCTGCCCTTGGTCGACGCCTTGATCTGCGCCGGCGCCTCCCCCGCCTCGAGGCGCTGCGCGATCGTCAGGACGTCGCGGACGCGCCGCGCCAGCAGGCCGACGAGGCGCCCGACGGACTCGCCCTGTGCCGAGAGGGTCACGAACGACGCCGTCGCGGCCGGGCCGTCGCCCGCGACGAGCGCGTCGACGAGGCCCCAGACCTGGCGCTCGGACGAGTGCGCGGCAGCGCCCTCGACCTCCTCGCGGCCGATGCGGGCGTCCGGGCCGAGCTCGAGCGCGAGCTTCTCGAGCTCGCGCAGCAGACGCTGCTGGCGCTCGCCGACGAGCCCGACGAGCGCCCGCGCGCCGTCGCGGTCGAGGCGGACGCCGAGCCGGTCGGCCTCGCCCTGCAGCCAGCGCGGCAGGTCCTTGCCCTTCAGGACCTGCTCGGTCGCGACGACGCCGCCGGCCTTCTCGACGGCGCCGACGAGCGCGGGGCAGACTTTGAAGCGCCCCTCGTCACGGCCGAAGAACGCGACGGTCGTGTCGGGCGCCATCGCCTTGAGCGCGGGCGCGAGGTGCTGCTTGACGTCGGCCTCCTTCCAGCGCTCGGCGCCGTCGACGACGAGGAAGCGCCGCCCGATCGCGAACGTCATCGCGTCGAGCGCCCGCGCGATCGCCTCCGGCGTCGCCGCCTCGCCCTGGAAGCACTCGACCCCGCTGCACCCCGACTCGCGCTCGGCGAGCTCGCGCAGCGCCGCGCGCCGCTCGCCGATGCGCCCGTGGTCGTCGCCGTGGATGAGGTAGGCGGACTTGAAGGCGGCCATGCGCCCGAGTCTAGGGTGGGGGCGGGCGTGCGGTGGCGCGCGCGGCGTGGCGCAGCGCAGCGCGGCGTGGCGTGGCGCGGCGCGGCGCGGCGCGGCGCGTGCCGGCGCGGCGTGAGCGTGCCGGTGCGGCGCAGCGCGGCGTGAGCGTGCCGTCGCTGCGACGGCGAGGTCCTCACGCTCCGTCCTCGACGCGCATCCGGCCGTCGTGCACGCGCAGGCGGACGGTTCCGTCGCGGTCGGTGCGCCGGACGATCGGCACGGCCGCGTCGAGAGCGGCGAGGGTCGCGGGGGTCGGATGACCGTAGAGGTTGTGCGCTCCGCAGGAGATGACCGCGACGCGCGGGCGCAGGCGTCGCAGCAGGTCCGGGAGGCCGGGGTCGTCGCTTCCGTGGTGGGCGACCTTCAGCGCGTCGACCGGCGGCAGCTGCAGACCGGACGTGACGTTGGACTCCGCGTCGGCCGTCAGCAGCATGTCGAAGTCGCCGTCGCGCAGATGGATGACCGTCGCGCGGTCGTTGGGCTCCGCGCCGCGCGCCGCCGGCGGGTCGCGGTGCGGCCACAGCACGCGGAGCTCGAGCGCGCCCACCCGCAGCAGCTGACCGGCGTCGGACGGCGTGCGCGCCACGTGGCGGCGTGCCGCGAGGCTCACGATCGGCTCGGCGGCACGGGCGCCGAAGGGGCCCGCGGACATCGCCGCTGCAAGTGCGCCTGCCGGCGATGCCGCGGCCACGGCCCCGGGCGCCCTCGCCGCCGATCCCACGGCCCCAGGCGCACCGGTAGCCGATGCGCCGGCCCCCGGCGCCACCGCCGCCGATCCCACCGCACCCGGCGCCCCCGCCGCCGATCCCCCGGCCCCGAGCGCGCCGGTCGCCGATGCGCCGGCAACCGCTGGACCGGCCAGCGCGGTGGCCTCCTCGCCGTCGAGCACCATCCCGACCGGAATCTCGCCGAGCACGGCCGCCGCCGCGCCGTCGTGGTCGAGCGCCGCGTGCGTCGCGACGAGCAGGTCGAGTCGCCGCACGCCGGCGGCGCGCAGGCGCTTGAGGATCGGACCTTCGGGCGGGCCGGTGTCGACGAGCACCGCCGCGCGACCGTGCTGGATGAGCGTCGCGTCGCCCTGGCCGATGTCCAGGAACGAGATCGTGAGGTCGCGCGGCGGCGCGGGCGGCCGCGCGGCAACGGCGACCGCGGCCACCGCGCCGACCGCGACGACCATCAGGCCGGCACGACGCCGCGTCCGCGCCGCCGGGGTCGGCTCGGATTGCGTCCGCATGGCGCGGACCCGCCGCCACCCGAGGGCTCCCGCGCCGGCTGCGGCGTAGGCCGCGACGACGCCCACAGGGCCCGGCGATCCGAGCTGCACCTCCGCGAGCGGCAGCGCGGCAGCGCGCTCGGCAAGCCACGTGAGGTAGCCCAGCGGCAGCGCCGCGATGCCCGCGAACGGCGCGGCGAGCGCCGGCGCGACCTGGCCGAGCGCGCCGGCGATCGTGCCCAGCCACATCACGGGCGCGACGGCCGGCGCCGCGAACATGTTCACCGGCAGCGAGACGAGCGACAGGCGCTCGAAGTGCAGCGCGATCAGCGGCGCTGTGCCGAGCGTCGCGGCGACGGTGACGGCGAGCGCCTCGGCGAGTCCGCGCGGCACGCACCTGCGGCGCAGGCCGGCGGTGAGCGACGGGACGAGCGCGAGCATCGCCAGCACAGCGGCGAAGCTCAGCTGCCAGCCGGGATCCTCGGCGGTGCGAGGGTTGGCGGCGAGCGTCGCCGCGGCGGCGAGCAGCAGCGCGTACCAGCGCGACGACGGGCGCCCGGCGAGCGCGGCGAGCAGGCCGGCCGCGCCCATCACGCCCGCGCGCTGGATCGACGGCCCGGCGCCCGCGAGCGGCACGTAGGCGACGACGAGCGCGATCGCGAGCCACAGGCGCGCGCTCAGGCCGATGCCGAGGGCGGTGGCGACCGCCAGCACGAGCGTCGCGAGCAGCAGCACGTTCGCGCCGCTCGCCGCAACGAGGTGCGCGAGCCCGGTGACGCGGAAGTCCTCGCGCACGGCGTCCGTCAGCGCGCCGTCCTGCCCGAGCACCATCCCCCGCGCGAGCGCCCCCTGCGGCGGCGGCAGCCCACTGGTCAGCGCGCGCTCGGTGCGCGAGCGGACCGTGTCGAGCGCGCCCAGCAGCCCGCCTCGACGACGCCCCGTCGCGCGGATCGTCGTCGCCCGCAGCAGCGCGTGGGCGTTTCGCCGGCGTTCGAACGCGTCGAACGGGCCGAGCGCCGCGAGCCGTCCCCGGATCGCCAGCTCGGCGCCCGGAGCGACGCCCGGCGGCCAGCGCACGTGCGACGGCGCGCGCACGAGCACCCGCTCGCCACGGCCGGCGCCCGACCGGACCTCGACCGCGGCGACGCGCGTGCCGAACGAGCGCACGCGCGGATGCTCGAGCAGCGTGACGCGCAGGGGGGCCTCGCGAGCCAGCGCGGTGATGTGCGTGCGGTCGAGCGCGGCGAGCCGCGCATCGGCGAAGGCCGCGCCGGCGAGCAGCGCCGCGACCGCGGCGAGCGCGAGCATCGCACCGCGGGCGAGCACGACGATCGCGAGCGTGGCCGCCGCGACGCAGGCCGGCGAGCGCGGGCCGGCGAGCAGACCCGCGACCGCCGCCGCCAGGACCGCGTGGCGCGGGTGGC
>JAWVGK010000299.1:0-6512 GCA_033855155.1 Solirubrobacteraceae bacterium
GGCCGCCCCCCAGGAGCAGGTGCAGGTCTGGCGCGGCGACGGCTTCCGCGTCGACGACGACAGCCGCCGCGGCGCGATCGCGCGTCTGACGCCGGGGACGGAGGACCTCGTCCAGGACCGCCTGTGGGAGGTCATGCCCGAGCTCGAGGCGCGCTTCGGCTGCGAGGTCACGCACCTCAGCGGCGTGACCGCGCTGATCTACGACGCCGGCGACCACTTCGCCGCGCACTCCGACGGCGGCGGCGACGATGGCGCGCCCGACGAGGTGCGCCGGCGGCGCGTGTCGCTCGTCGTCGCGCTGAACGCCGGCGCGGGCGACGCGGCCGACTTCAGCGGCGGCGAGCTCGAGTTCTACGCCGGCTCCCTACCGGGGATCGCCGCGCGGACGCCGTCGATCATGACCGTGCACAGCGCGCCCGGACTGCTGATCGCGTTCGCGTCGTCGATGATCCACCGCGTCGCGCCGGTCGTCGCCGGGCGGCGCTACTCGCTGGCGCTGTGGGCGCTGGCGCCGTGAGGTTGACGGCAGTGCGGACGGAAGAATCATTCCGATATCTCGGGTTAGGCGCATTATCATTCCGCTTCATGCCCGCCCAGCATCCGCGCCGATACTCGCCATACGCCATGGAAGCGGCCCGGCTGCTGGGTGCTCGCATCCGCCTTGCGCGGCGTCAGCGGCGCTGGTCGCAGGACGAGCTCGCAGCTCGAGCCGGCATCACCCCGCGCACCGTCTACAAGATCGAGCACGGCGACCTGAGTGTCGGGCTCGGTGTCGCCTTCGAGGCCGCGGCATTGGTCGGCGTGCCGCTCTTTCATGCCGAGCGGTCGCGGCTGAACGCCGATCTCGACCGCACCGAGGCGCGCAGCGCACTCCTTCCACGGCCGAGCCGGGTACGTCCAGACGACGAGGTGAAGGATGACTTCTGAGCGCACCGAGGCGTTCGTCTGGACCTGGCTGCCGGGCGCCGAGGAGCCGGTCGTGGCGGGCCGGATCGAGCTCATCGGCGGGATCGTGCGCTTCAACTACGGCCGCAGCTACATCGCCCGTCCTGACGCAATCGCGCTCTACCTGCCCGAGCTGCCGCTTCGCCGCGGAGCGATCGATCCACTCGGAGGGCTCACGATCCCGGGCTGCATCGACGACGCGGGGCCTGACGCCTGGGGCCAGCGAGTCGTGACGCAGCACTTGCTCGGGGCCGGCGCACGGCCGGGCGACCCGGCGGTATTCGGGCCGCTTGCGTATCTCCTGCGCTCGGGCTCCGACCGCATCGGCGCGCTCGACTTTCAGGAGCACGCGCACGCTTATGTCAGCCGCGACGAGACGACCGCGCCACTCGAGGATCTCATGGAGGCCGCCGACCGCGTCGGGGCGGGCATGCCGCTGCCGCCGGCACTCGACCTCGCGCTCCTGCACGGCAGCTCGATTGGCGGCGCGCGCCCCAAAGCGCTCTTGAAGGACGCCGAGGGCGACCTGATTGCGAAGTTCTCCTCGAGCACCGACACCTATCCGATCGTCAAGGGCGAGTTTACGGCGATGGAGTTGGCCCGCCGCGCCCGCCTCGACGTCGCCGGCGTCGATCTCGTGGCGGTGATGGGCCGCGAGGTCCTGCTCGTGAAGCGTTTTGACCGCGTGTTCGGAACGAAGCAGCGGCGAGCGATGGTGTCGGCGCTCACCATGCTCGAGCTCGAGGAGCTGATGGCCCGCTATGCGAGCTACGCCGACCTGGCGCAGATCGTCCGTGAGCGCTTCACCGACGCGCGCGCGTCGTTGCGCGAGTTGTTCGCGCGCATCACGTTCAACATCCTCAGCGGCAACAGCGACGACCATGCCCGCAACCATGCCGCCTTCTGGGATGGCGAGTGGCTCACGCTGACGCCCGCGTACGACATCTGCCCGCAGCCGTGCGGGGGTGGCGAGACGAGCCAGGCGATGATCATCGGGGAGGACGGCTTCCGCATGAGCCAGCTCGCGGGCTGCGTCGAGCGCGCATCGACGTACATGCTGACCCAGAACGAGGCGCGCGCGCTGATCGACCAGCAGGTCGAGGCGATCAGGAGCGGTTGGGACGAGGTCTGCGAGCGAGCTCGGATGACCGAGGTCGAGCGTTCGTTCTTCTGGGGACGCCAGTTCCTCAACCCGTACGCCTTCGAGGGGTACGCGCGAGCACCGGTCTCCACGCGCGGTGTTTGACGTTCGACTGATCCCCTGCACCGGCCTCGCCCGGCCCGTGACGGCATGACCGGGCGGCGCTCGATCGAGCTTCCGGACGAGATCGTGCCGCGCCTGCGTGGGCTGCTGCACGCGTACGCGTTCTTCGCAGCGATCGTCTGCGCGGCCGTGCTCGTCGTGCTCGCGCCGGACGGGCGCGCGCGGACGGGGGCGATCGTCTACGGCGCCGGACTGTGCGCGCTGTTCGGCGTCAGCGGCGCGTATCACCGCTGGCGCGGCGCCGCGCGCATCAAGCGGATGCTGCGCCGCGCCGACCACGCCACGATCTTCGTCTTCATCGCCGCGAGCTACACGCCGGTCGCGCTGCTCGCGCTGTCGGGCACGATGCGCTGGGTCGTGCTGTGCAGCGCCTGGGCCGGCGCGCTCGCCGGCGTCAGCCTCAGCGTCGGCTGGATCGACGCGTCGCGACGGCTGACGGCGGTGGCGTACATCGCGCTCGGCTGGATCGCGGTGGTCGCGTTCCCGCAGCTCGCCTCGCGCGTCGGCGCCGTGCCGTTCGCGCTGCTCGTGGCGGGCGGGCTGCTCTACAGCGCCGGGGCGTGCATCTACGCCGCCCAGCGCCCGGACCCGTGGCCGCGGACGTTCGGCTTCCACGAGCTGTTCCATGCGCTGGTCGTCGCCGCGGCGCTGGCGCACCTGGCGGTGCTCGGACCGCTGATCGCGTCGCCGCCGCCAGGGACGTAGCCCGACCCGGCGCTACCGGCAGAGCGCGAAGACCTTCCCGGTCGCGGTCTGGCCGGCGCGCACCGCGCTCGTCGCGAACGTCGCCAGCACGAGCACCGAGCGCGTGCGCGCACGGGCGTTGACGTCGAGCACGTTGGCGACGATGTCGTCGCTCGCCGTGGCGCCGCGCCACGTGGTGTCCTTGGGACACGTCATCCGAAACGCGCCGAAGGCGACCTCCGCACCGCGCACGACCTGCACGTCGCGGCTGACGACGACCCAGCGCGGCGGCAGCGGCGCGCCAACGCGCACGCGCGTGACGCCCGGAAAGGCCGCGGGGCTGGCCTGCGGCCCCGCGACCACGACGCGCGGGGACACGGTCACGATCGTGTCGGCGGTCGCATCGATCTCCCCGGCGGCGACGGCCGAGCCGGCGAGCGTGAGCGAGGCGGCGACGGCGCACGCGGCGGCGCGCCTGACGAGCGGCTTGGACATGAGGACTCTCCATGACGACGACGAGGGACGACCCGGCCTACCCGGTCATCTTCGGGCACGCGCCGTGCGGCCCGGCGCCCCCTGGGTGGAGGCCGCGCACACCTTGCGAGCGAGCGCGCGCCGCGTCGGTCTCCCGCCCCGCCGCCTCGGGCTCGCGCTCTCCGCGCCCCGCTACGCGGCGTCGGTCTCGCGCTCTTCCTCGATGTCGTCGCGCAGCGCGCGCAGCGCACCGCGGATGATCCGCGAGACCTGCATCTGCGAGACGCCGACGAGGCGCGAGATCTCCGTCTGCGTGAGGTCCTCCGAGAAGCGCAGCCGCAGGACCTCGCGATCGCGATCCGACAGGACCTCGAACGCGCCGTCGAGCAGGACGCGCATCTCCGCGCGACTGATCTCCGGGTCGCGGTGGCCGATCGAGTCGGCGAGCGTCACGTCCTCGCCGGTCGGCTCGTCGAGCGAGCGCGTGCGCCGCGCCTCCTGGCTCTGGATCGTGATCAGCACCTCCTCGAAGGGCTGCTCGACCTTCTCGGCGAGCTCCTGCACGGTCGGCGAGCGCCCGAGCGTCGTCGTCAGCTCGTCGCGCGCCTTGGCGAGCTCGATCTGCAGCTCCTGCATGCCGCGCGGCACGCGCATCGCCCACGTCTTGTCGCGGAAGTGGCGCTTGATCTCGCCGAGCACCGTCGGCGTCGCGTACGACGAGAAGCGCACCTCGCGCGTCATGTCGAAGCCCTTGATCGCCTTCATGATCCCGACGCAGGCGACCTGCACGAGGTCGTCGAGCGGCTCGCCACGGCCGGTGTAGCGTCCCGCGAGCGCGCGGGCGAGCGGCACCATCTCCTCTGCGAGAAGGTCGCGCGCTCGTGTGTCCCCGTCCTCGTGGTATCGACGCAGCAGCTCGCGCTCACGATCCGCGCGATCCCCGACGCCGACGATCGGCATCTCCATCTGTGCGTCGAGACTAGCCGGTCGCCGCCGATGACGCCGGGGCGTTCGCCGCGCGGCTATGCCTGCTCGAGCGGGGCCATCGTCAGGCCGGCGCCGCGAAGCTGATCCCAGTACAGCTCGGCGGCCTCCTGATGGCCGGACCACACGATCGC
The DNA here is from genome assembly GCA_033855155.1 of Solirubrobacteraceae bacterium. Taxonomy (GTDB): domain Bacteria; phylum Actinomycetota; class Thermoleophilia; order Solirubrobacterales; family Solirubrobacteraceae; genus CADCVQ01. Next base: position 4,486 of record JAWVGK010000299.1, read on the forward strand.
CAGCCCCGTGCGATGGATCTGATCGGCGATCCTGTAGCCGCGATCGACGCTGATGCCCGGGATGTAGCGGGCGAGCGCGTGTGCGACGCCGTCGAACGTGTTGTGGTCGTCGTTGCGGACGATCACGCGCCAGTGGCCGCCCAGTCCGCCGCCTGGAGGCCCGGTCTTCGGCTTCTCGATCGTCTTGCTGCTCATCGACGATCCAGGATAGGTCTCACGTGCGGATTTCGCCAGCCTCGCGACGGCGCGTCCAGTAGCGATCGAGGCCGAGCCACTGGTCGTCGGCGGGCATCGCCTGGGCGAACGCGGCCGCCCCCGTGGGACCGAGCGCCGCCGCGTAGGCCTCGCGCAGCGCGGCGGCGTAGGACGCGCGGTCGGTCTCTCGAGCGCGCTCGCCCCACGTCGTCAGCACGTCGCGCAGGCGCCGCAGGTGCTCGTCGACGTCCGCGTAGTCGCCGAAGTGCGTGATCGCGAGCGTCGCCGGCTCCCACGCCTCGATCGCGTCCAGCGACGCGCACCAGGCTTCGAGGTCGACGTCCGGCGGCGGCGTCGGCGCGAGCAGCAGGTCGCCGTCGGGCATGCGCACGCCGCACGTGTCGCCGGGGAACACCCAGCCGCTGTCGCGGTGGCGGTAGGAGACGTGGTGCGAGGCGTGGCCGGGCGTGTAGGCGACGTCCCAGCCGTCGAGCGACTCGCCGCCGTGCAGCACCCGCAGCGAGCGCTCGGGGACCGGTACGACCTCGCCCCACAGGCGGTCGAAGTCCTCGCCGTACAGGCGCTTGGCCGAGGCGACGAGCCGCGTCGGGTCGGCGAGGTGGCGCGCCCCGCGCTCGTGCACCCAGACCTCGACGTCGGGCCACTCGCGCACCAGCGCGCCGGCCGCGCCGGCGTGGTCGAAGTGGATGTGCGTCAGCAGCAGCGCGCGCGGCTGCTCGTCGCCGAGCGCGTCGAGCAGCGTGTCGACGCACGACTCCGGGCCGGGGTCGACGAGCACGTCGTCGACCTGCCAGCTGCAGATGACGCTCGGGGTATCGAGGTGGCGCACGTCGATCGGTCGCATGCGCAGAACGCTACGCGGATTGCGTCAGCAAGCGCGGATTCCAAGTGCGGCCAGCACGTCGGCAAGCTGGCGATCGACCTCGTCTGCCTGGGCCCTCGGCGCGAGCGGGCCAGACAGCAGGAAGGTCGGAACGTCGCCGATCGGCGGTCCGAGTCCCGGTTTGACGTCCACCCGGTCGACGACGGCTGCGGCTGCCTGCTTGAACGCGAACAACACGAGACCCGGCTGCCATCGCGCGATCTTCTCGCGCAGCTCGGCGGCACCGAGCCTCATCTCCTGCGCGCTGACCTCGCGCGCCGCCTTCGTCGGCCGCTTGACGACGTCCGTGAGACCGTGACCCATCGCGGTGAACGCGACGTCCTCGGCCCCCGGCTGCGGATCAGCGAGGAGGTCGAGCCGCTCGAGCCGCTGCCACAGGCGCCGTCCGAACGTGCCCTGGTAGTAGTGACCGGCGGCGACGGACTTGGCGACCGGATGCCGACGAGCAGGACGCCGCCCCGAGCGGGTGGCAAGTCAGCCAGCGTCGCCTCGACCTCCCCAGCCGGCGCGGCCGTCTCCAGGGAGAGAGCATCCATGTCCGCGTCCACGTCCTCGGTGCCGCCTGGGTGAGCGATGCCGGCCACCGCGAGCGCGCGCATGTAGGACGTTGATCGATCGCGTGCCGCGATGATGTCGCGCGAACCGGCGGGAATCCACGCGCCGGGTACGATCGGACGATGGCCGACGCGCCGTCGCACCGCCTGCCAGAGCGAGACCCCCCCTGGATGATGCGCACGTACGCCGGGCACTCGACGGCGGCGAAGTCCAACGAGCTCTATCGCGGTAACCTCGCCAAGGGCCAGACCGGCCTGTCGGTCGCCTTCGACCTGCCGACGCAGACGGGCTATGACTCCGATCACGAGCTCGCGCGCGGCGAGGTCGGCAAGGTCGGCGTGCCGGTCGCGCACAAGGGCGCGATGCACACGCT
>JAWVGK010000300.1:0-6252 GCA_033855155.1 Solirubrobacteraceae bacterium
GCAGGAGCTCGTCGACCGCAACGCGCCGCGCTTCAAGGATCTCATGCCGCGGCTGAACGTCACCAACGACTTCTTCATCCGCACGACCGATCCCGAGCATGGCGCAAGGTCGCAGGAGGTGCTGGCCAGCATCCGCGAGAACGGACACGTCTACGAGGGCGTCTACGAGGGCTGGTACTGCCCGCGCTGCGCGGACTTCAAGACCGACGCGGAGGCCGGCGAGGACAACACCTGCCCGATCCACCGCACGCCGCTGACGCGCGAGAAGGAGGACAACTACTTCTTCCGGCTGTCGGCGTTCCAGGACGACCTGCTGCGCCTCTACGACGAGCAGCCGGACTTCGTCATGCCGCGTCATCGCTACAACGAGGCGCGGTCGTTCATCGAGTCGGGCCTGCAGGACGTGTCGCTGAGCCGCTCGACGTTCACCTGGGGCGTGCCGGTGCCGTGGGACCCCGAGCACGTCTTCTACGTGTGGTTCGAGGCGCTGCTGAACTACTACACGGCGCTCTCCTACGCGCGGCCCGGCGAGGACCTGACCGAGCGCTTCTGGCCGGCGCAATACCACATCATCGGCAAGGACATCCTGAAGTTCCACACGGTCTTCTGGCCGGCGATGCTGCTCGCCGCGGGCCTCCCGCTGCCCGAGCACGTCTTCGTCCACGGCTTCCTGCTGATGTCCTCCGGCGCCACGCTCGCCGCCGGCGAGAAGCCAGAGCTCATGAAGATGAGCAAGTCGATGGGCAACGTGCTCGACCCGTTCGCGATCATCGACGAGTTCGGTGCCGACGCGCTGCGCTACTACTGCATGCGCGACGTGAGCTTCGGCCAGGACGGCGAGGTCTCGACGGCGCGCTTCGCCGTCCTCTATCAGTCCGAGCTCGCCAACGACTTCGGCAACCTCGCGAGCCGCACGATCGCGATGGTCCACCGCTACCGCGGCGGCACGGTCCCCGCGGCCGAGCCCGATGCGGACCTCGCGGCCGAGATCGACGGCGCCGTCGCCGAGGTGTCGGCGCTGCTCGACCGGGCCGACCTCAGCGGCGCGCTCGAGGCGGTCTGGCTGCGCGTGCGTCGCCTGAACCGCTACGTCGAGGAGCAGGCGCCGTGGGTGCTGGCGAAGGACGAGGCCAACGCGGACGCGCTCGACCGCGTGCTCGCGTCGCTTGCCGAGGGTCTGCGCGTGGTCGCTGTCGTGCTGCACCCGTGGATCCCGGCGAGCGTCGAGAAGCTGCTCGACACGCTCGCCGCGCCACAGCTCGACCTCGGGGGCGCCCGCCTGACGGCCGGGCGCCTCGGCGCGATCGAGAAGCTCGAGCCGCTGTTTCCGAAGCCGAAGTAGTGATCGACAGCCACACGCACCTGCACGTCTGCAAGCCCGACGACGCCGAGCTTGTCGCCGCCGCGCAGCGGGCCGGCGTGACGCGCATGCTGACCGTCGGCACGAGCTCGCAGACGTGTCGTGATGCGCTCGACGCCGCCGAGCGCTTCCCGCAGGTGCTCGCGGCGATTGGCCGTCACCCCAACGAGGCGGAGGGCTTCGACGACGCCGGCCTCGCGGAGCTGCAGGAGCTCGCGCAGCACCCGCGCTGCAGGGCGATCGGGGAGACCGGGCTGGACTACTTCCGCGACTACGCCCCGCGGGAGGATCAGCTGCGCGCGTTTCGTGGCCAGATCGAGCTCGCTCGGGCGACCGCCAAGCCGCTCGTCATCCACACCCGCGCGGCGGAGGACGACACGCTCGACACGCTGCGCGAGCACGCGGCCGGTGTCGACGTGATCCTGCACTGCTTCACGATGGCCGACCGCCTGCACGAGTGCCTCGACGAGGGCTGGTGGATCTCGTTCGCGGGCAACGTCACATACGCCTCCGCCGGCGAGCTCGCCGACGCCGCCGAGCAGGTTCCCGACGAGCGCCTGCTCGTCGAGACCGACGCCCCGTACCTCACCCCGCAGGCCGTGCGCAAGCAGCGCAACGAACCGGCGTTCGTCGTGCACACCGCGCGCTTCGTCGCCGACCGGCGCGGAATCGAGTACGAGCAGCTCGAGGCGATCGTCGAGCGCAACGCCGCCGCGCTGTTCGGATGGTGAGCGCCGATGGCCCGCCGCAGCCGACCCAGCCGAGCCTGCGTCGCATGCGCGAGTTCGCGATCCGGCCCAAGCGCGAGCTCGGCCAGAACTTCCTCATCGACTCGAACATGCTCGGCGTCATCGAGCGCGCCGCCGAGCTGCGAGCCGGCGACGTCGTGCTGGAGATCGGCGGCGGGCTCGGCGTGCTCACCGAGCACCTCGCCCCGCTCGTCGCGCACGTCCACGTCGTCGAGCTCGACCGCGCGCTCGAGCCGGCGCTGCGCGACGCGATCGAGCCCTTCGACAACGTCACGCTGCACGTCGCCGACGCGATGCGCCTGGACCTCCGCGCGCTCGACCCGGCGCCGACGAAGGTCGTCGCCAACCTGCCCTACGGCATCGCCGCGGGCGCGATCCTGCGCACGATCGAGGAGCTCGACGGCGTCGAGCGCTGGGTCGGCATGGTCCAGAAGGAGGTCGGCCAGCGCTTCGCGGCGCCGGCGGGCGGCGGCGCCTACGGGGTGCCGTCGGTGCTCGCGCAGCTGGCCTGCGACGTGCGCGTGCTGCGCGCGGTCTCGCGCAGCGTCTTCGCGCCGGTGCCGAACGTCGACTCCGTGCTTGTCGGGCTGCGCCGCACCGGCCCGGCCGCGCCCGCCGAGCTGCGCGAGCTGGTGGGCGCGGCGTTCGCGCACCGGCGCAAGGCGCTCGCCGGCTCGCTGGCGCTCGCGCCGGGGGCTCCCGAGGGCATCCGCGATCGCGCGCGCGAGGCGCTCGCCGAGCTCGGCCACCCACCCGACGCCCGCGCCGAGCGCCTGTCACCGCAGGACTTTCGTCTCCTACACGCGAAGCTGAGCCAATGAAGATCCTCACGACGCAGGCGCGGGCGAAGATCAACCTCTGCCTCTTCCTCGGGCCGCTGCGTCCCGACGGCCAGCACGAGCTCGTGACGCTGATGGACTCGATCACGCTGCACGACGAGGTGCGGATGGTCGTCGGCGTCGACGGGCTCAACGCCGACGAGGTCGTCTGCCCCGGCGTGCAGGGACCGAACCTCGCCGGCGCGGCGCTCGCGGCCTTCCGCGCCGAGACGAAGTGGGACGGCCCGCCCGTGCGCCTGGAGATCGACAAGCGGATCCCGGTCGCCGCCGGCCTCGCGGGCGGTTCGTCCGATGCCGCCGCCGCGCTGCGCTTGGCGGCGGAGGCCGCGATGCTCGATGACCTGCGCTGGCTGCAGGACATCGGCGCCGGCCTCGGCGCCGACGTGCCGAGCCAGATCCGCGGCGGGCTCGTGCTCGCGACCGGCGTCGGCGCGCGCCTGCGCCCGCTGGAGGAGCGGCTGGACTACTCCGTGCTCGTCCTGCCGGTGGCGGCCGAGCTGCGTGCGGCCGAGGTCTACGCCGAGGCCGATCGCCTCGGCCTGGACCGCGACACGCTCGGCCTCGCGCGCGCGCTGACCCGGGTGCAGGCGGCGCTGTCGTCGCAGATGATCCTCGAGCGCGTACACAACGACCTGCAGGACGCGGCGTGCTCGCTGTGCCCCCCGATCGAGGAGGCGCTGGAGGGCGCGCTGGCGGCCGGCGCCGATCACGCGATCGTGTCGGGCTCGGGTCCGACGGTGCTCGGCCTGTTCAGCGACGACGACCATCGCGAGCGGGCCGCCGCGGCGCACGCGACCCTGACCGCCGCCGGACGCTCGCCGGCGCCGATCCTCGCGCGGCCCGCCGGCCCGATCGCGTAGCCGTCGATCAGCCACGAAGCTGTCGATCGTTCTCGATCTAGGGCACAATCCAGCCACATGACCAGCACGCAGATCACCTACGTCGTGGCGTCGATCTGTGCGATCGGCGCGCTGGCTGCGTTCGTCGCGCTGATCGCCTTTCCGGCGTGGTCGGCGTACAGCAAGACCTGGGAGCGTGTTGCCGCGAGCTTCCTCTCCCTGTTCGTGCTCGTCGCCCTCGTCGTGGTCGGCGCGTTGGGGGGAGCGGCGATCGCGTACTACTGGGACAGCATCGCGGCGTAGCCTGTGACGATGGCCAGCCCCGCCGAACGTCCACCGGGGCTCGACTTCGCTGCACTGGACGCCATCACGGACGCGGTCGAATCGGGCGCCGGCCTGCCGGACGTCGTGCGCGCCGCCGCGCGCGTGCTCGAGGCCAGCCTCGTGCTGCTCGACCGCAGCGGCTCCGTCCTGGCGGTCGCCGCGCGCTCGCCTGCCGACGAGCGCTCGCTGCTCGACGGCGCATCGGGCGTCGACACGATCGAGCTGCGCGTCGCCGACGAGTCCGTCGGCCAGCTGCGCATGCGCGCTCGCGCGCAGCCGGGCCCGGCGCTCGTACGGCTCGTCACGACGCTCGTCGCGTCGGAGGTCGAGCGGGTTCGCGCTCCCGCGCGCGCCTCGCAGGAGGCGTCGAGCGCGTTCGTGCACGCGGTGCTGGATCGCCAGATCGCCAACAGCGGCGAGCTCCTGTCGCGCGCCACGGAGCTGGGCGTCGACCTCAACGCCGGCGGCAGCATCCTCGTCGCGCGCTCGCATGCGCACGTCCCGACGGAGGAGGGCTGGCGCGCGCGCGTGCTGGCGATCGCCGAGCGCGGCGCGCGCGCCGTCGTCGCGAGCGCGCTCGCAGCGCCGGCCGAGCGCGAGTCGACCGCGGCGGAGGTCGTGCTGCTCGTGCCCGGAGGCGACGACGCCGTCGCCAAGCGCGCGGCCGAGGGCGTCCTGCGCGAGCTGCAGGCGAGCCTGCCGGGTCACTCCTTCGCCCTCGGGCGCAGCCGCGTCGCCGAGGACCCGATGGAGCTTCACCGAGCCGGCAACGAGGCGCTGCTGGCCGTCAACGTCGCCGAGGGCGACGAGGAGCACCCGCTGCTGGCCTTCGAGCAGACGGGCGCGTACCGTCTGCTGCTGTCGGCGATGAGCGAGGACCCGGCCGAGCTGCAGCGCTTCTACGCCGAGACCGTCGAGCCGCTCGTCGCCTACGACGACCAGTACGAGACCGACCTCGTGCGCACGGTCGAGGCGTTCCTCGAGAACGACGGCAACGTCGCGGGCACGGCGCAGAAGCTCTTCACGCACCGCCACACGATCCGCTACCGCTTGGAGCGCGTGCGCGAGCTGTCGGGCCTCGACGTCGGCTCGACCGACGGCCGCGAGAAGCTCTCGCTGGGCCTCAAGGCGATGCGCGTGCTCGGCGTCACCGCGCCGAGCGGCCCGGCGACCGAGCCCGGCACCGGCGCCGGCCGCGTCCCGCGCCGCACCGGCAGCTCGTAGCTCGTCCGCGCGAACGTCGTCTAGGATGCCGCGCGAATGCGCATCGGCATCCTCACCGGGTCGGGGACCTACGCGCTGCCCGGCATCGAAGCCGACGGCGAGCCGGAGCTCGTCGAGACGCGCTTCGGGTCGGCCCCGGTCACGAGCGGGCGCTTCGCCGGCGCCGAGGTGCTGCACATCTCGCGCCACCGTTCCGGCCACGAGCTGCTGTCCAGCCAGGTGACCCACCAGGCGAACATCGCCGCGCTCAAGGAGCGGGGCGCCGACGCGATCCTGTCGGTCACCGTCTGCGGCGCGCTCGACGTCGACCTCTCGCTCGGCAGCCTCGTGGTCTTCGACGACCTGCACTTCATCGCCAACCGCCTGCCCGACGGCTCGATCTGCACGCTGTTCACCGAGCCCGGCGAGGAGCGTCGGGGCCACTGGATCTACGAGCAGCCGTTCTCCCAGCCGCTGCGCCAGGCGCTCGTCGACGGCGCTCGCGAGGCCGGTCACCACGTGCGCGACGGTGGTTGCTACGGCCACGTCGACGGTCCGCGCTTCAACACGAAGACGGAGATCCGCATGCTGCGCAACTGCGGCGTGACAGTTGTCAGCCAGACGGCCGGGCCCGAGACCGTCCTCGCCGGCGAGGCCGAGATCCCGTACGCCCTGATCGGCTACGCGACCGATTACGCCAACGGCGTCAAGGCCGAGGCGACGCCGGTCGAAGAGCTCATCCGCCTCATCACCGCCAGCGGCGAGACGTTCGCCAGCACCCTCGCCGCCGCCGTGCCGAAGATCGACGCCGACGCGCTCGAGCCCGTCGGCACGTTCTTTCGCTTCGACTGACGCCGGGCCCGCCGCGGCTAGGGTCCGCGCATGGCCGCCTCCTCGCGCTCGTACTGGCGCACCCACTTGCGCACCGCGTTGTCCGA
>JAWVGK010000301.1:0-7977 GCA_033855155.1 Solirubrobacteraceae bacterium
AACGGGCTCAGCGAGGGCCTGCCGACGGGCTTTCAGCTCGCGGGCCCCGCGTTCAGCGAGAACCGGCTGCTGGACGCGGCGTTCGCGCTCGAGCGGTCGATCGGCTTTGATGGATCGGGGGCGTTCGTATGAGCACGGCCTACGAGCCCGTGATCGGGCTGGAGATCCACGTCCAGCTCTCGACGCGGACGAAGATGTTCTGCGGCTGCGAGTTGAGCTTCGGCGAGGAGCCCAACACCCGCACCTGCCCGGTCTGCCTCGGCCTGCCCGGCACGCTGCCGGTGACCAACGCCCAGGCCGTGATCTACGGGATCATGATGGGGATGGCGCTGGGCTGTGAGATCGCCCCGCGCTCGATCTTCCACCGCAAGAACTACTTCTATCCGGACCTCTCCAAGGGCTACCAGATCTCGCAGTACGACATCCCGCTGTGCGTCGGCGGGCACCTGGGGGACGTGCGCATCCACCGCATCCACCTCGAGGAGGACGCTGCCAAGCTCGTGCACGTCGGGTCCTCCGGCCGGATCCACGGCTCGGACGCCTCGATCGTGGACTACAACCGCGGCGGCACGCCGCTGGCCGAGATCGTCACCGAGCCCGACCTCCACTCCGCCGAGCAGGCCCGCGACTGGCTGCAGCTGCTGCGCGAGACCCTGCGCCAGCTGGGGGTCAGCGACGTGAACATGGAGGAGGGCTCGCTGCGCTGCGACGCCAACGTCTCCATCCGGCCCGTCGGCTCCACCGAGCTCGGCACGAAGACCGAGCTCAAGAACATGAACTCGTTCCGCTTCGTGATGCAGGGCATCAACGCGGAGATCGCGCGCCAGACCGCGCTCGTGCAGGCCGGCGAGTTCCTGCGCCTGCTGCGCACGACGCTGCGCCAGCTCGGCGTCAGCGACGTGAACATGGAGGAGGGCTCGCTGCGCTGCGACGCGAACATCTCGATCCGGCCGGTCGGCTCGACGGGCCTCGGCACGAAGACCGAGCTGAAGAACATGAACTCGTTTCGCTTCATCGAGCGCGGCATCAACGCCGAGGTCGCGCGCCAGATCGCGCTCGTGCGCGCCGGCGAGGCGGTCGAGCAGGAGACGCTGCACTTCGACCCGCGCACGGAGCAGATCACGTCGCTGCGCTCCAAGGAGCAGGCGCACGACTACCGCTACTTCCCCGAGCCCGATCTCGTGCCGATCGCGATCACCGAGCAGATGCTCGCCGCCGCGCGCGCCGACATGCTCGAGCTGCCCGCCGCGCGCGAGCGGCGCCTGATCGCGCTCGGCGTCAGCGCCGCGAGCGCGCGCCAGCTCGCATGGCGCACCGAGCTCGGTGACTACTTCGAAGCGGCGCTGGCCGTGGACGGCGCGCAGGCGCAGCCGCTCGCGAACTGGATCTGCAACGAGCTCGTCGCGCGCGTGGGGGAGGAGGACCCGGCGCGGTCGAAGGTCGCGCCCGAGGCGCTCGCCAAGCTCGTCGCGCTCGTCGCCGGCAAGGCCGTCACGATGGGCAACGCGAAGCTCGTGCTCGATCGCCTCGTCGCCGACGGTGGCGATCCCGCCGCGATCGTGCGAGACGAGGGCCTCGGCGCGCTCGGCGGCGGCGACGACGCGCTCGAGCCGATCGTCGAGGCCGCGCTGGCGGCCAACGCCGATGCCGCCGACAAGATCCGCGCCGGCAACATGAAGGCGATCGGGGCGATCATCGGCCACGTCATGCGCGAGACGAAGGGCCGCGCCGAGGGCGCCGAGGTCACCCGCATCGTGCGCGAGAAGCTGGGGGTCTGAGTAGGCTCTCGCCGATGGACCCGACGCGCCCGCTGGCGACGTTGCTCGCGATCGCGGCGGTGGCCGCGCTAGCGCCCGCGGCCGGCGCGCGACCGCGCGAGGAGGGCGTGACGCGGCTCGAGCAGGCGCGCGAGGAGTCCGCCGTCCGCGATCGCCCGCGCTCGGTCCACGAGCTGCCGGCCGGGCTGCTGCGCGTGTCGCCGAGCGAGCTGCTGGCGACCGGCGGACAGGAGGTCGAGCTGTCCGTGACGCTCGACCGCGCGGTCGCGGACGGGACGCTCGAGCTGACGCTGCCCGAGCGCTGGGTCGGCCGCTCGGGCGTCAGCGACCTCCTCTACGCCCGCGTGCCCGCGACGGGCCGCGCGGCGGGAGCGGGCGCGCGTGCGAGTCGCAGCGGGCGCAGCGTCCGCTTCGCGTTCGCCGGCGCCGCGGCGGGAGCGTCCGCGAGCCTGAAGGTCTCCGACGTCGGCATTCCGGCGGGCGACTACGAGTTGCCCTACCGCTGGCGCGAGGCCGGCCGCGCGCGGTCGTCGCCGGGCACGGCGCGGGTGATCTTCTACGCGCCGGTGCGCGAGCCGGCCGAGGGCGAGGGCGAGGCCGAGCCGGAGCCCGACTGGCTGGCCCTCACGCGCGACGTCAACGCCACGAACGACACCGGCGAGGAGTCCGAGACGTTCGTCAGCGTCGTGCCGGGCAACCGCTTGCGCTACCTCGTCGGCGCGAACACCGCAACCGGCTTCAACGCCTGGATCACGAACACCGGCGATGCGCCGTTCGCGAAGGCGGCCGTGTCGGCGACGTTCGACGCCCCCGACGAGGGGGCCTCCGAGCCGGGGCGGCTGTGCTGCGACCCGACGGCCGCCGCCGACGCCGCCGGCAACCTGTGGTACGGCGGGCTGTCGTTCGACAACGGCGACGGCAGCCCGAGCCGGGCGATCGTCGCGCGCGCGGCGCCGGGCGCGACGACGTTCGGAGCGCTGACGACCGGCCTGCGCACGCGCACCGGCGGCGATCAGGACAAGCCGATGATGACGATCGACAACTCGCCCACGAGCCCCGCGTACGGCCGGCTGTACGTCATCTGGGACGAGATCGTCGCCGGCGTCAACATCGTCATGACGCAGTGCGACACGCGCCCCGGCGGCGTGCTGAACGCCGCCCGCTGCGACAACGCCGACAACTGGACGACGCCGGTCTCGGTGACGCCGGCGCAGGGCGGCTACATCTACGCCGACGTCGCGACCGGCCCCGACGGCAAGGTCTACGTCGTGTGGTGGGACTACTCGGCGCTCAACGCGATCCGTGGCGACGTCTGCGACCCCGCCGGCCAGAACTGCGCCTCGGCGGGCGGTTGGGGCACCCCGCAGACGATCGCGACGCTCGACGACACGGGCAGCGAGCCGTTGCCGTTCGCGTGCCCGATCGTCGCGCAGCCCGGCGGCCGCGCATCGACCTCGCCGCAGGTCGACGTCGACCGCTCCCCAGGCCCGAACCGTGGTCGCGTGTACGTGACGTGGAGCGACCTGCGCACCGCCAGCGGCGCGACGCGCTGCGGGATCGACCCCAACAGCGAGAGCGGCGACGGCATGCCGCCGCTGCCGACGCACCTGACCTGGGACAGCTTCGTCGCATCGGCCGCCGGGGCGCTGCCGGGCGGCCCCGGTCGCTCGCCGACCGTCGCGACGCCACTGTTGACCGACGGCGAGGGCGGCGGGCAGGCCAACTCCGACGACTGGTTCTCGTGGCTGGCGGTCGACCAGGGGACGGGCCAGGCGTGGGCGGACTTCTACTCCACGCGCGACGACGCCACGCGCAGGACGACGCACTTCTACGTGCGGGCGGTGACCCCGACCGCGGACGGCCATGCGCTCGGCCCGCTGCACCGGGTCTCGACCGCGCCGACGAACTACAGCGCCTTCCAGTGCTGCAGGTTCGGCAACGACTACGGCGACTACACGGGCATCGACGCGGCGCAGGGCGTCGCGCTGCCGGTGTGGTCCGACAGGCGCCCCCTGGCCGACGGCGAGGCGTACGTCGCGCCCGTCACGACGGCGATTGTCGTCGCCGCGGCGCGGACGATCGACGACTCGCCGGCCGCCGGCGGCAACGGAGACGGCGTGCTCGAGCCGGGCGAGTCCTTCCGCCTCGACCAGTCGCTGCGCAACGTCGGCTCGATCGCCGCCACGGGCGTGTCGGCGACGCTGTCGGCGCCCGCCGGATCCGGCGTCACCCCGACCGCGGGCTCCGCCTATCCGGACATCGCGAGCGCCGCCACGCAGGGCAACGCCACGCCGCTGACGGCGAGGATGGCGGCCGGCGCGCCCTGCGGCGCGGCGCTCCCGCTGAGCCTGCTCGTGAGGATCGCGGGCGAGCCGGCGGTCGTGCCGCTGGCGCCGATCCAGACGGCGTGCCCGCCGCCGCCGGCGCCGCCTCCGCCGCCCGTCGCGCCGCCCGTCGCGCCGCCGCCACCCGAGCCCCCGGCGCCCGTGGCACCGCCGCCGCCGGCGCCGCGCGACACGACGATCGTCTTCGCGCTGGCGGCCTCCAGCCCGCAGAAGCCGCCGACGGCGCGGCGCGGCATCGTCGTCACGCTGTCGTGCCCGTACGAGAGCTGCCGTGTCGCGATCAAGGGCACGCTGACGATCCCCGCCAGCACGCGCGGCGGCGCCGCGAAGAGGTACAAGCTGCCCGGCTCCACGGTCTCGGTCCCCAAAGCGAGCAGGAAGAAGCACACGTTGCGCGTCTCGAGCACGCTGCGGCGCCGGATCGCGCGCGCGCTGCGCAGCGCGCGAAGCCGGTCGGGCGTGAAGGTGCTCGTGACGGCCACGGCGCGCGACGTCGCCGGCAATCGCTCGACGAAGAAGAAGACGATCAGGGTGCGGCGTTGATCGCCCGGCGGGTCGTCGCGTGCGCCGGATGCGCCGCGCTGGCGGCGGGCGCGCAGGCGACCGCGGCCGCGGCGCCGCCGACGCACGCGCAGGCGACCGCGGCCGTCGCGCCGGCGGTGGGCGCGCAGGCGACCGCGGCCATGGCGCCGTCGGGCGCGCAGACGACCGCGGCCGTGGCGCCGCCGACGCACGCGCAGGCGACTGCGGCCGTCGCGCCGCCGACGCGCTACGCGCTCGGTGCCGGCGAGCTGCGGCTGTCGGACTCGCGGCTGCCCGCCGGCAGCCGGGCGCGGCTGTCGTTCACGGTGCGCCTGCACCGCGCGGTGCGCAGCGGGCGCCTGACGCTGACGTTGCCCCGCCGCTGGACGCAGCGCGCGAGCCCCGGCGGCCTCGCCTTCGCGCGGCTGCCGGCGCGCGGTCGCGCGTCGAGCTCGCGGACCCGCGTGACGCGCGACGGGCGCGTCGTGCGCTTCACGTTCACCGCCGCACGCGCGCGCGACTCGGGCAGCTTCGCGATGCGCGACAACGGCATCCCGGCGGGCAGCTACCGCCTGGCGTTCAGCTGGCGCGAGGGCGCGACGGTGCGCCGGCGCGGCACGGCACGGGTCGTGTTCGCGGCGCGGCGGCGCTGAGCACGCCCCGGTCGCCGTCGGGCCGCGGCGGCGGGGCGCTCGCGGCGCGACCTCCGCCGGGCACGCCCGCCTGCGCTCGCGACACAACGTTCGCCGAACCGTGGCCTGGCCGCTCAAGGTGCGTCGCGGGCGTGGCGATGCGAAGCGGACACCAGAGCACCTCCGCTCGACCACGGCACCCTCGTCGCGAGGCGGGTCCGCAAAGCCACGGGACTCCACCGGAGTTCGCCGGGCTACCGATGGGACTCTCAACCTTCATGCGACCGCCGGCGACGGCGGTCCATGGCGACGATTTGGAACGTCGAGCGGGTTGCTCGCCCACAGGGAAGAGCGTCATGTCCAACCGCATCCACCTCGACCGCGCCAGGCGCGGCGGCCTCGCGCTCGCCGCGGGCCTCGCGCTGGCGGTCGTCCCGGCGTCCGCGCAGGCGGCGCCCGTGGACCTCGGCAGCGCCGGAGCGTTCGCCGTCCTCGGCGGCCAGACCGTCACGAACATCGGGGCGTCCGTGCTGCACGGCGACTACGGCGTCGCCCCGGGCACGGCGATGCCCGGCTTCGGCATCGCCGTCGTCAACGGCGTCGCGCACGTCGCCGACGCCGTCGCCCAGCGCGCACAGCTCGACGTCACCGCGGCCTACGACGCCGCCGCGGCGCAGCCCGTCACGCAGGACCTCACGAGCACCGACCTCGGCGGCCGGACGCTGAAGGCCGGCGTCTACCGCTACGCGTCGAGCGCGGGGCTGACGAACACGCTCGTCCTCGATGCCGAGGGCAAGCCCGACGCGCAGTTCGTCTTCCAGATCGGATCCTCGCTGACGACGGCGTCGGCGAGCCGCGTCGTGCTGATCAACGGCGCGTCGCCGTGCAACGTCTTCTGGAAGGTCACGAGCTCGGCGACGCTCGGCACCGCCACCGTCTTCAAGGGCAACCTGCTCGCGCTGACGAGCATCACGCTGAACACCGGCGCCGCGGTCACGGGCCGCCTGCTGGCCCGCAACGGCGCGGTGACGATCGACAGCGGCGTCGTCGATCGCGCGACGTGCGACACGGGCTCGACGTCCGCGCAGCTCGCCTCGACGCCGGGCGCCGACGCGACCGCCGGCCCGACGCGCGGGCCGGCCGGCGCCTCGACGACGCCGTCGGCGGACGGCTTCCCGCCCGAGCGCGGCAGATCGACCTCGACCGTCGTGCGGCGCGGCACGACGACGATGACGCGCACCCGCGCCGGATGCGACGACGGATTTCGCGCGGTCGTGCGCGGCAAGATGATCAAGCGCGTCGTCTTCAGCATCGACGGCAGGCACCTCGTCAGCCGCAGCAGCTCGCCGTTCGACGTCTTCGTGCGCGCGGCGCCCGGCTCGCACCGGGTCAGCGCGCGCGTGACGTTCAAGGACGCGACGCGCCCGAAGACGCTCACGCTGCGCTACCGCGCCTGCGCGTCAGCGGTGCTGCACCCGCTGCCCGGCCCGTCGCGGTTCACCGGATGACGCGCCACCGCGAGACCCCGTCCTCGCCGCGCACGCGCGAGTGGATCTCGGCAGCGGGCGTGGCGCTCGTCGCCGCCTGCGCGCTCGCCGCGCCGGCCCGCGCCGCGACGGCGCGGGTGCCCGTCAGCCAGGCGCTCGTCGTGCTGCTCAACGACCACGCCGCGCGGACGGCGCCGGCCGCGAGCGCGACCCTGATCGAGTCGGTCGCCGCCCGGCGCCCGCTGACCGCCGTGCCGACGGTGCTGCCGGTGATCGGCCGACGGCGCGCCGTCGACGGCAGCTCGTGGGTGCACGTCCGCCTGCCCGGCCGTCCAGCGGGGCACACGGGCTGGATCGCGGCCGCCAACACGCGGCGCGACACGACCGCCTGGCACGTCGTCGTCCGGCTCGGCGCGCGCAAGGTCGTCGTCTATCGCGACGGCATCGTCGAACGCCGCTTCGCCGCGGTCGTCGGCAAGCCGTCGACGCCGACGCCGCGCGGGCGCTTCTTCGTCGAGGAGGCCGTCGCGCTCACGGCCGCGGAAGCGGGGGCGCCGTTCGCGCTCGCGACGAGCGCCCGATCGGCGGTGCTGCAGGAGTTCGAGGGCGGCCCGGGCCAGATCGCCCTGCACGGCACCGGCAACCTGGCGGCGCCGCTCGGGACGGCCGCGTCGCACGGCTGCATCCGGATCAGCCCGCGCGCGATCCGCTGGATGTCGAGCCGCATTGGCGGCGGCGTGCCGCTGACGATCTCCGCGTGACGGCCGCGCCGCGCCGGCGGATGTCGCAGAAGGCGCGTCCGCGCGCCCCCGGCGGGCGTACCATCTGACGACCCGTCCGTCCGCCGCCCGAGGAGGCACGCGATGTGCAAGCTCATCCGCATGGACCACACCGGTCACTCGACGCTCGCCGAGTGGACGCCCGACGACCCGCTGGCCGTCGAGGCCGCCGTGACCGCGTTTCGCGCCGAGCTCGACCGCGGCTACCTCGCGATGGTCAGCACGGGCCCCGGCCACGCCGAGCAGGTCCGTGAGCTGCCGCTCGCGGCGCCGCTCGTGATCCTGCGCCTGCCGATCGCCGGCGGGTAGCCACGTGAGCGAGCCGCACGCGCTCGCGTCCCCCGCCCGGGAGGTCCTGCCGGAGACCGCCGCCGTGCACTGGCGCCCGCGCGTCGACGACGCGCGCCTGCGGCGCCTCGGCACGCTGTGGACGC
>JAWVGK010000302.1:0-13413 GCA_033855155.1 Solirubrobacteraceae bacterium
GGGTCCTCGCCGGCGAGCCCGAGGGACGCGCAGAAGGCGACCAGCCCGAGCGGCACGAGCGCGAGCCACAGCGCGTCGGCGCGCAGGGCGCGCCGCGGCCGGCGCAACGGCGACCCTGTGTCCCACAGGTAGAGCATCAGCAGCGCCACGAGCAGCAGCACGCCGGCGCTGCGCGTCGCGGCGCCGAGCGCGCCGAGCACGCCGGCCCACGCCCAGCGCTCGCGCCGCGCGGCGTAGACGGCGCCGACCGACAGCGCGAGGAACAGCGACTCGCTGTAGACCGCCGAGAAGAAGAACGACATCGGAGACAGCGCCGTGACGAGCACGGCGTTGCGGGCGACCGCGCGGTCGTGGTCGAGCGCCACGAGCCGGTGCAGCAGCACGAGCGCGACGCCGAGCAGCAGCGTCGACGCGAGCGCGCCCGCCACCAGCGGCGAGCCGAGCAACGCGCCCGCGACCCGCACGACGAGCGGGTACAGCGGAAAGAACGCCGCGCGCGCGCCGTCGCCGTAGCCGCCGTCGGCGATCGCGAGATACCAGACCGAGTCCCAGCGCGCGAACGGCGCCGCGAGGACGTCGCCGGTGGCGCCGAACGGCGACGTCAGCCCGGCGGGGTCGAAGTCCGCCGCGCGGCCGGAGACGCCGAACGCCAGCACGCCCGCGAAGCCCGCGACCGACACGAGCAGGCGCGAGAGCCACAGCGCGCGCCATGCGTCGGCGAGCGCGTCGTCGTCCGAGACGCGGCGCGCGATCGCCGCCCGGCTCACCCTTCCCGCGCGCGCGAGCTTGGCCGAGAACCCGGGGGAGACGCGCGACTGCATCGTCGGATCTTGGCAACCGCGGTCGGCGTGTCGCCGGTGGGGCCGCCCCGGACGTGACACGCGAACGCGCCACGTCCACGGGCGACCCGCGAGGCAGGTGCCGGGGCGGTGGATGGCGAAGATCGCTCGGTCCCTAGAATCGACCGCAGCAGGGGCGTCGCCGCGCGTCCCGTCGCAGCACTCCCACACGATGTCCGCTCGCCGTGAACGCCAGCGCAGACGTCACCGCCGAGGCGGTGCCGGCCGCGTCATCATCCTGACCCTCGCGGTGCTGACCGCGTGCGGGGTCATCGCCGCGCTGAGCGCCGTCGGCTACGTCGTCGGGATCGCGAACTCCGCGCCGAGCCTCGACACGCTCGCGCCCCAGGATCCGGGCCGCATCTCGACGGTGCTCGCCGCCGACGGCTCGCGGCTGGGCTTCATCCAGAACGACGTCCTGCGCTTCACGATCCCGTCGGCGCAGATCCCGCAGTCGATGAAGGACGCGACCGTCGCGATCGAGGACCAGCGCTTCTACCAGCATCGCGGCGTGGACTTCGAGGGCGTCGTGCGGGCCGCGTTGAAGAACGCGACCTCCGGCAGGACGCTGCAGGGCGGCTCGACGCTGACGATGCAGCTCATCCGCGCGCTATACACCGGCAGCAGCGCGGCAGGGCGCGAGAAGACCTTCAAGCGCAAGGTCCGCGAGGCGAAGCTCGCCGAGGAGCTCGAGAACATCCACCCGGGTCGCGCGGGCAAGGCCTGGATCCTCACGAAGTACCTCAACTCCGTGCCCTACGGCACGAACGGCGGCCAGACCGCCGTCGGCGTGCAGGCGGCCGCGCGGGCGTACTTCAACAAGCCCGCGTCGGAGCTGACGCTCGCCGAGTCCGCGCTGATCGCCGGCCTGCCGCAGGCGCCGAGCCAGTACAACCCGTTCCGCGCCCCGGCCGAGGCGATCCGCCGCCGCAACCAGGTGCTGCACAAGATGGCCGACGTCGGGTTCATCTCCGACACCGCCGCCCAGCAGGCCATCTCCGAGACGCTGGAGCTGCATCCCAACCGCTACTTCGGACGCAAGCGCGAGAGCTACTTCTTCGACTACGTCAGCGACGAGCTGATCAAGCGCTACGGCGTCAAGACCGTTCGCGGCGGCGGCCTGACGATCAAGACGACGATCGACCTCGACCTGCAGCAGAAGGCGCGCGCGGCGATCGCCAACGACCTGAGCTTCCCGGGCGCGCCGTCGTCGGCGATCGTCACGATCGACCCGGCCAACGGCAACATCCTGACGATGGCGTCGTCGGCCAAGTACCAGGACTCGAAGTTCAACCTCGCCGCCGACGGCAAGCGCCAGCCGGGCTCGACGTTCAAGGTCATGGCGCTCGTCGCCGCCGTCAGCCGCGGCGTCGACCCCAAGACGACGAGCTACGCGTCGGGGCCGCTGCAGCTCGGGCCGCAGTACGAGAACGTCGTCATCAACTGCTACGGCGGGAAGTGCGCGGGCGGCTCGCCGAACCTCGTCCAGGCGACGCTGCGCTCCGACAACACCGTCTTCGTGCGCCTCGCGCTCGACCTCGGACCGAAGAACGTCGTCAAGGCCGCGCGCGCGCTGGGCATCCGCTCCCAGCTGCAGGGCTATCCGTCCGAGACGCTCGGCGGCCTGCGCAGCTGCTGCTCGCCGCTGGAGATGGCCAACGCCTACGCGACGATCGCCGCCGGCGGCTGGCGCAGCAAGCCCAAGGCGATCACCGAGGTGCGCTTCCCCGACCGCCCGGCCGAGGACCTCTCCAAGCCCCAGCGCACGAAGGTCTTCGACTCCGCCGCGATGTACGAGGTCACGAAGATCCTCGAGGCGAACATCAAGGGCGGCACCGGCACGCGCGCGGCCACCGGCTGCCCGGCGGCCGGCAAGACGGGCACGACCGAGAACAACGCCAACGCGTGGTTCGTCGGCTACACGCCGAGGCTCGCGACGGCCGTGTGGGTCGGCTTCCCGAAGGCGAACATCCCGATGGGTCCGATCTTCCATGGCGCGAACGTCGACGGCGGCACGTACCCGGCGCAGATCTGGGGGCGCTACATGAAGTCCGCCCAGCGCGGCTTCTGCGGCCAGTTCCCCAAGCCCGACCATCCGTTCAAGGCCAAGAGCTTCAAGCGCAAGTACAGCCAGCCCTACCGCCGGCCGGCGCCGTTCGACCCGAACATCGATCCCGCGACCGGCGTGCCGCGCGTGAAGCCGGCGCCGGCGCGCCCCAAGACGGGCGGCGCCGCTCCGCAGACGGTGCAGCCGCTGACGCCGGTCCCACCGCCACCGCCGCCGCCCAACGGCGGCATAGATCCCGAGGCCTACGATCCCGCTGCTCCACCGGTCGACAACGGCACGAACGGCGGCGGCGCCGCTCCGCCCTGATCGGCACGCCCCGCGCTGCTACCGTTGGCAGCTCAAATGGCCAAGGAAGAGAAAGTCGAATTCGAGGGCGAAGTCATCGAAGCCCTGCCGAACGCGATGTTCCGCGTGAAGCTCGATAACGAGCACGTCGTGCTCGGTCACGTCGCGGGCAAGATGCGCCGCTTCCGCATCCGCATCCTCCCCGGCGATCGCGTGCGCTGCGAGCTGTCGCCGTACGACCTCGACCGGGCGAGGATCGTCTACCGCCACCGGTAAGCACGGGCGCCGATCACCGCCAGCCGGCGTCCTCGGACCTCAAAAGGCTGGCGCCTTCCGTCGGTCCTGCGTCCTTGCCTGGTGGCGCCGGCATCCCGCGCTAGCGTCTGAGGGGTGGACGAGTTCGAGCTCATCGCAGCGATGCGCGAGCGCTTCGGCCCGCCGCCGGAGCGGGTCGTCGTCGGCAGCGGCGACGACGCCGCCGTCGTGCGCGCGCGGGCGCTGTCGGTGACGTCGACCGACGCGATGGTCGACGGCGTGCACTTCCGCCTCGGCACGACGGCGAGCGCGGCCGACGCCGGCCACCGCGCGCTCGCCGGCGCGCTGTCGGACCTCGCCGCGATGGGCGCCGACCCCGGCGAGGCGTACGTCGTGCTCGGCATGCCGCCCGGCTTCGCCGACGCCGACGCGCTCGCGCTCGCCGGCGCGATGGCGACGCTCGCCGAACGCTGCGGCGTCGCGCTGATCGGCGGCGACGTCACGTCGGCGCCGGTCCTGACGCTCGCGGTCACCGTCGTCGGCTGGGCCGACGACGAGTCGCAGCTCGTGCGTCGCGACGGCGCGCTGGCGGGCGACGTCATCGGCGTCACGGGAACGCTCGGCGCGTCGGGTGCCGGGCTGGCGATCCTCGACGGCCGCGTCGCGGGACCGCGGGCGCTGGCGCGCCGTCACCAGCGCCCGCAGCCGCGCTTGGCCGAGGGCCGCGCGCTGGCGCGCGCCGGGGCGCACGCGATGATCGACCTCTCCGACGGGTTGGCGTCCGACGCGTGGCACGTCGCGCGCGCGAGCGCCGTCACGCTGCGGATCGACCTCGACTCGCTGCCGCTGGCCGGCGGCGTCGCGGACGTCGCGAGCGCGCTCGGCGTCGCGCCATGGCAGCTCGCGGCGAGCGCCGGCGAGGACTACGAGCTGTGCGTCTGCGTCGCGCCCGACGACGTGCCGGCGGCCGAGGCGGCGGTGCCGTTGACGTGGATCGGGTCGGTCGTCGCGGGCGAGCCCCACGTCGCGCTGTCGTCGGGCGGCGTCGAGCGGACGGCGATCGGGTTCCACCACCGCCGGTGACTGAGGGCATGACGCAGCATCGCCTCGGCCACGGCGAGGGGGTCGACGACGTAGTCGGCGCGCTGGATCCGCAGCCTGAGCTCTTGAGTTCGCATCGCACGGCAGCTATCGAGCGACGGGGGGTCTCGCTTGAGTGGCAGGGGTCCGTCCTCCGCAGGTATTTCCCCGGCTGCGCCCATGCTCACCCGCTGACCGCGGCGCCGCGCGGCTCCGCCGAATCGAAGCGCGCGAAGACGATGATCCGCTTCGCCGCGCTGTAGAGCGGGTGGCAGGCCGACAGCACGAGGCGGTCGAAGGAGACGCGCTTGACGACCGACACCTCGGACGGGTCGACGATGCGCGTCCGCTCGACGCGGTACACGAAGCGCCCGTAGGGCATCTCGAGCACGATGTCGTCGCCCGCGCGCAGCCGGTCGACGTGGCGAAACGGCGCGAGGTACGTCGTCCGGTGACCGGCGATCGCGACCGTTCCCGGCGCGCCGGGAAACGGCGCCTCGTCGTAGACCCCGGGGCCCTTGCGCAGCGACGTCGCGTCGGTCCCGTTGACGACGACGATGCTGACGCCGATCCTCGGGATGCGGATGCGCCCGACGGCGGCGCCGCGCTTGGCGCTGCGCCGCAGCGTCCGCGCGAGGAACGCCATCCGCGTGCGCTGGCCCTCGAGCGAGCGCAGCGCCGCGAGGTCGACGCCGCTGGGCCGCGCGAGCTCCAGGCGGCGCAGGTCGTCGCTGAGGCCGCCCTGCACGAGCCGGGCGTAGAGCGCCGACACCGGCTCCTGCCAGGCGACCGTCAGCCCCGCGTCGCCGAGCATCAGCGCCCCGGCGATGATCAGCACCGTCGAGAGGGCTCGGAGAGGACGCACGCGGCCTATCGTCGCAAAGCCGATTCCGTGCCGCCGAGCGACCCCGGCCCGGCGTAGCTGCGCGGCCCGCGAACGGTGATCGGCGCGTCGGCCTCGTCCGCCGGCGCGCCGGCGGACGCGGCGATGACGATCGCCGCGACGGCGCAGCCGGCGAGCAGGCTCCACAGCGCGAGGCTCAGCAGCGACACGTGGCCGCCGGCGACGAGCAGCAGCGCCTCCCACGCGGCGTCGACGACGCCGAGCCCGAGCGCATGCGCGACGACCGCGGCGACGACCGCGACCGGCAGCACGCTGAGCGCGACGAGCGCGACGCGCGCCGCGGCGCGCAGGCGCAACTCCGGCGCGAGCGCGAACAGCCACACGTGCAGGGCGGGCATCAGCGCCGCCGACGCGTACGGGTTGCGCAGCCAGACGGCGATCGACGCCGCCAGCGCGAGCAGCAGCACGACGGTGCCCGCGCCCGACCCGGCGGGGTCGCCGCCGACGCCGGTCAGGCGCAGCACGGCGGGGCGCAGCCAGACCCACGCGAGCACGAGCACGAGCACGACCGCCAGCAGTGCGGGCAGCTGCACCGGCAGCGCCCGCGGCGAGACCGGCGTGTCGGGCGTCGCCGCCAGCAGCCCGACGGCGCCGAGCGAGATCGCGAACAGGATCGCGACGACGAGCGGCAGCGCGCAGGCCAGCGTCCAGCCGACCCACGACAGCACCGGCTCGCGCGAGCGCCGCAGCGCGGCGAGCGCGTCGACGGCGACGACGAGCGGCGCCAGCAGCAGCGAGCCGGTGAACAGCCGCACGGCCCAACCGGGCAGCACCTTGCGGCGCGTCGACAGGTCGCGACTGGAGGCCTGCGGGCTGACGGGCACTCCGCGCGGCGCGGCGTCGAGCGCGGTCACGGTGCGCAGCGCGACGCGCCCGAGCTCCTCCAGGCGCGTGCGCGAGATCGGCGCGCCCGCGCCCGGCGCCCGGTCGCCGCCGATCGACAGCATGACCGCCGGCAGGCCGTGCGCCAGCAGCACGCCCTGCTCGCCGTACGTCGCGGGCATCGCGAAGCGCGCGAACTGGCTCAGCGCGCGCGGCAGGCGCACGTCGGAGCCGGTCTCGAGGCGCAGCGCGTCCTGCAGCGTCGAGCGCAGCCGCAGCGGCGTCGAGCCGAGTTGATCGGACCACGGCGCCACCAGCGGGCCGCGGACGTTGCGCGAGGCGAGGTCGCCGAGCACGAGCACGCCCGCCACCTTCGACGAGGACCCGATCGGCCCGCGCAGCTCGTCGGCGAGCGCCGCGGCGCCGGCGCCGCCGCCGCTGCCGCCGCTCGTCGAGACGAGCGTCAGCGTGCGCTGCGTCGGGCGCGGCGCGCCGAACACGCGTGCGAGCTCGAGCAGCACGGCGGTCGCCGACAGCTCGGCCTCGGCGCGGTGCCCCGCGGCGTCGCGGTGCGCGACGACGACGATCCGCTCGTCGACGAGCCCGGGGCGCTCGGCGATGATCGTGCGCAGCGAGCGCCGGCCGTCGATCGTCTGCCCCTCGCGGACGACCGTGCGCACGCGAAAGCCGCGCGTGGCGCGCAGCCGGCGCTCGATCAGCGCGCCGAGCCGCTCGTCGCCTAGCGAGCCGGGACGGCGGTCGGCGAAGCGCTCGGCGAGGCTGTTGCCGGGACCGTAGGCGCGAGCGAACGCGCGGTCGCCCGAGAAGGCGTCCGGCGCGACCGGCGTCGTCAGCGCGCGCGGGCGGTTCTCGAGCGAGAACGCGAGCAGCACGAGCGCGAACAGGACGGGCACGAGCGCCGCCCGGTACAGGCGCGGGTCGGACATCAGCGCGGTGCCAGGCGAGGTCGGCCCATCGTCGTCGTCACACTATTGGGGATGGTGGATCGCGCCCCCCGCATCCTGCTCGTCGACGACGAGCATGCGATCCAGACGCTGCTGTCCTATCCGCTGCGCAAGGACGGCTACGAGGTCGTGCAGGCGACCGACGGCCGCGCGGCGCTCGATCGCTTCGCCGAGGGCAGCTACGACCTCGTCGTGCTCGACCTCATGCTGCCCAAGCTCGACGGCCTCGAGGTCTGCCGGCGCATCCGCGCGCGCAGCACCGTGCCGATCATCATGCTGACCGCCCGCGCGGAGGAGATCGACAAGGTCGTCGGGCTGGAGATCGGCGCCGACGACTACATCACCAAGCCGTTCTCGATGCGCGAGTTTCGCAGCCGCGTGAAGGCCGTCCTGCGGCGCGCCGAGATGCGCCCCGACGGCGATGCCGTCGACGGCCCGCTGGAGATCAACGGCCTGACGATCGACTTCGCCAAGCGCACGGTGTCGGTCCGAGACGAGCAGGTGCAGACGACGTACGTCGAGTTCGAGATCCTCGGCGCGCTCGCGACGCACCCCGGGCGCGTCTTCACGCGCGAGAACCTGCTGACGCGCATCTGGGGCGACGCCGCCTACCGCGACCCGCGCACGATCGACGTCCACATCCGCCACCTGCGCGAGAAGGTCGAGCTCGACGCCAAGCACCCGGAGTACCTCTTCACGGTGCGCGGCGTCGGCTACCGCTTCCGCGACACGAGCCGCTGACGTGCGCCTGAACTCGCTGCGCACGCGCCTGACGGTGCTGTTCTTCGGCGTGACGCTCGTCGCCGTCGGCGTCGTCTTCTTCTACGTCGCGCCACAGCTGGAGTCCTCGCTGACCGAGCAGAAGCTGCGCTCGCTGGCGCGCACGGCGCGCGAGTCCACGCCGCGGATCCGCGACGTCGTCGTCAACGACGGCACCGCGCGCCAGGTCGACCAAGTCGTCGCGCAGGTCGGCACCGACACGAGCACGCGCGTCACGCTGCTGATCGTCGGCGGCGGCACCGAGGGCCCGCAGCTGCCGATCGTGTCGGACTCGACGGCCGTCGTGCAGATCGACGGCCTGCGCTTCGACATCGCCGAGGACGTCGTGCGCACGCGCCGCGAGGCGCGCGGCTCGGAGTACCGCGGCGACGTCCTGCTCGGCCAGGTCGCCGAGCCGATCCGCGACGAGGGCATCGTCAGCCGCGTGGTGGTCTTCTCGTCGCCGCTGTCGGACGTGCAGGGCAACGTCGCGCTGATCCGCCGCCAGATCCTCGTCGCCGGGGCGCTCGGGCTGCTGCTCGCGCTCGCCGGCGGCTTTCTCGTCTCGCGCACGATCGCGCGCCGCGTGAAGGTGCTCGAGCAGGGCGCCGAGCGCGTCGCCGCCGGCGACTTCACGTCGGTCTTCCCCGCCGACAAGGGCGACGAGCTCGGCCAGCTCGCACGTGCGCTGGACGACATGCAGCGCCAGCTCGCGCAGGTCGAGACCGCGCGCCGGCGCTTCATCGCGACGGCGTCGCACGAGTTGCGCACGCCGATCTTCTCGCTCGGCGGGTTCCTCGAGCTGCTCGAGGACGAGGAGCTCGACGACGACACGCGGCGCGAGTTCGTCGCCGTCGTGCGCGAGCAGGTCGCGCGCCTGGGCAAGCTCGCGACCGACCTGCTGGACCTCTCGCGCCTGGAGGCCGGCTCGCTCGAGCTGCGCCCGGAGGCGACCGATCTCGGCGAGCTCGCCAGCCGCGTGACGGCGGAGTTCGCCCCCGCCGTCGACAAGCACGGCTCGCGCCTGGAGCTGCGGCTCGGCGGCCAGGCGATCAAGGCCGTCTGCGATCCTGAGCGCGTGGCGCAGATCCTGCGCATCCTGATCGACAACGCGCTGACGCACACCCCCGCCGGTACCGGCGTCGTCGTTACCGCGGCGCGCCGCTACGGGGCCGTGCGGCTCGGCGTCTGCGACGACGGCCCAGGCATGGGCGACGCCGCCGCCACGCGCGTGTTCGAGCCGTTCTTCACGTCCGACGACGCGCAGGGCTCGGGACTCGGCCTGGCGATCGCGCGCGAGCTGGCCGAGCGCATGCGCGGCTCGCTCGACGTCGAGACCGCGCCCGGGCGCACGACGTTCTCGCTGGAGCTGCCGGCGTGAGTCGTCGCGTGCTGGTGGTCGCCGGCCTGGCATCGGCGGCGCTCGCCGGCTGCGGTGGCGGCTCGGGGGGCGGCGACGCGGGCGCCGGCGGCGGCGCCACGCGGACCGTCGAGCGCGTGACGACGGTCGAGGTCGTCCGCTCGGCCGCCGGCGACGGCGGCTTCGACGCGACGCGCATCTACGCCCGCGACTCGCCCGGCGTCGTGACGGTCTTCAGCGTCCTGTCGGACGCCGCGGCGAACGTCGGCGGCGAGGGCGGCGAGGGCATCGGGTCGGGCTTCGTCGTCAGCGGCGGGGGCGAGATCGCGACCAACGCCCACGTCGTCACCGACGGCACCGGCGGCGCGATCCGCCGAGCCAAGGAGGTCTACGTCGCGTTCGCCGACGGCAACGAGGTGTCGGCGAAGATCGTCGGCTTCGACCCCAACGCCGACGTCGCGCTGCTGCGCATCGACCCCACTGGGCTGACGCTGCGCCCGCTGCGCCTGGGCACGATCGCCGACCTGCGCGTCGGTGCGCCGGTGGCGGCGATCGGCTCGCCGTTCGGCGAGCCGCAGTCGCTGTCGGTCGGCGTCGTGTCGGCGAAGGACCGCTCGATCAAGTCGCTGACGGGCTTCGAGATCGCCGGTGCGATCCAGACCGACGCCGCGGTCAACCACGGCAACTCCGGCGGCCCGCTCGTCAACGCCGCCGGCGAGGTGCTCGGCATCAACTCGCAGATCCAGACGACGACCGGCGGCGGCGAGGGCGTCGGCTACGCGGTGCCCGTCGACACCGTGCGGCGCACGCTCGCCGCCCTGCGCCGCGACGGCACGGTGGACTACGCGTACCTCGGCGTCGCGACGACGCGCATCTACCCGCAGCTCGCGCGCCGCTTCAAGCTGCCGGTGCGCAAGGGCGCGTGGGTGCAGGAGGTCGTGTCGGGCGGGCCGGCGGACAGGGCCGGGCTGCGGGCCGGCAGCGGGTCGGTGCGCTTCCAGGCGCGCTCGGTGAACCCCGGCGGCGACATCATCACGGCGGTCGACGGCAGGCCGCTGAACGACGAGGCGGCGCTCGGCGTCGCGCTGCTGCGCCGAACGCCCGGCGAGGAGGTGGTGCTTCGGGTGTATCGCGCGGGTAGGCCGCGTGACGTGAAGCTCGAGCTCGGCAGGCGACCCCAGCAGGCGGACAGCGGCGTGGTGCCGTGACGTCCACCTTCGATGAGGACCCGTCCGCCGACGGCACGGCGCCGCTCGTGCTCGTGTCCAACCGCGGGCCGGTGACGTTCGACGACGACGGCTCGTTCACGCGCGGCGGGGGCGGGCTGGTGACGGCGCTCACGGGGCTCGCCTCGCACCGCGACGCCGTCTGGATCGCGTCGGCGATGAGCGACGGCGACGCCAAGAAGGCGCAGGAGGCCGGCGGCGCGCCGTTCGCGGTGCATGGCGCCAACGACAGCGAGTACCAGGTGCGCCTCGTGTCGTCGGAGTCTGAGGCGTACGACGGCTTCTACAACGTCGTCTCCAACCCGATGCTGTGGTTCATCCAGCACTACCTCTGGGACCTCTCCAACGCGCCCGACATCCGCAGTCGCGAGGTCGACGCGTTCGAGTACGGCTACAAGGTCGTCAACGAGGATCTCGCCAATGCCGTGATCGAGCAGATCGAGGGCCAGGACGAACCGGTCGTCATGGTCCACGACTACCACCTCTACACGCTGCCGACGGTCGTCCGCGCCGCGCGCCCAGACGTCTTCCTGCACCACTTCGTCCACATCCCGTGGACGCAGCCCGACGCCTGGCGCGTGCTGCCCAAGGCGATGCGCAACGAGATCTACGAGGGCGTGCTGGCGAACGACATCGTCGGCTTCCACACGCGCTCGTATCGCTGGAACTTCCTGCAGTGCTGCCGCGACCTGCTGGACCTCGACGTCGACTTCGAGCAGGGGATCGTCCACTACGACGGCCGCGAGGTGTGGGTGCGCAGCTACCCGCTGCCGATCGACTACGAGGCGACGCGCAGGATCGCCGAGTCCGAGCGCACGCTCGAGTTCGAGGCCGAGCTCAAGCGCCGCCGCCGCGACCACGTGATCCTGCGCGTCGACCGCTCGGACCTGTCGAAGAACGTCCTGCGCGGCTTCGCGGCGTTCGACGACTTCCTCAAGGAGCACCCCGAGTTCCTCGAGCGCGTGACGTTCATCGCGCAGCTCATGCCGTCGCGGCTGGACGTCCCGCAGTACCGCGACTACCTCGAGCGCATCGAGTCGCTCGTCGCGATCGTCAACCACCGCCACGGCACCCCGGACTGGATGCCGATCGACCTCAAGCTGCGGGACGACCTCGAAGAGGCGATGTCCAACTACAAGCACTACGACGTGATGATGGTCAACGCGATGTTCGACGGCATGAACCTCGTGGCGAAGGAGGGGCCGCTGGTCAACGAGCGCGACGGCGTCTCGATCCTGAGCGAGAACACCGGCGCGCACGAGGAGCTCGGCGAGTTCTCCCTGAGCGTCAACCCCTTCGACGTCCAGGAGCTCGCCGACGCGATCTACACCGCGCTGACGATGCCGGCCGAGGAGCGCGCGCGGCGCGCGAAGGGGCTCAAGGAGATCGTCACCTCCCGCGACCCGGGCGACTGGATCGACGACCAGATCGCGGACATCCGCAAGAAGGCGCGGGGGATGGCGGCGATCTAGCCGCTCGTCCGGCGCGGATGGACCCAGCCGGCTGAACGTCAACGGCGGCTGGGTGGGAGGGGGTGCGAAGCGCCCCGGCGGCACGAGTGTCGTCTCGATCGGCTCCTGGGCCATCGAGACGTCATTCGTCGCCTCGCGGCGGCTCGGGACTCATCCCCGTTCGAACGAGAACTCCGTCGTCGCGGGGTCGGTGGGGCGGAAGGTCGGCGTCACGGGCGCTGCGTGCGGCGCTGCCGGCGGATCCGGAGTCGCGGTCGGCTGCGGCTGCGTTCGCCGCCTCGCGGTCGCTCGCCGCTCCGCGAGCCGTGTCCGCTCCACGTGCCGCCTCCGGTCGGCACGTCGGCTTCGCGCCGTCCGACGCCTTCGGTCCGCGAGCCGCGTCCGCGCCTCCGCTCGCTCTCGCTCAGCCCGACCGTCTCGCTCCACCCGCCGCCTCCGAGCCTCCGCTGGGGCTCGCCCATCCCGCCGCCTCGACTTCGCGCCCTCTGTGCCCTCCGCCGGCCTTCCGGCGTGAGCCTCCGGCGCGACCGGGATCCCGGCGTCGCTCGGCAACCGGGGCGGCGGCGGTGCGAGCCGGGGCCAGGCGATCGCGAGGGCGAGCACGCCCAGCGCCACCGCCCCGTAGCCCCACCGCATCCGCTCGCCGCGCATGCCCCGGGCTAGGCGCCGCGGGGTAGCGGCTCGCCCCCGCGTTGCTAGCATCGAGCGCCGCATGGCGACCGAGCCCCCCGTCTACGACCTCGTCCTCCTGCTCGACACGCAGGCCGACGAGGAGCGCCGTACCGAGATCCTGGACAACGTCCAGGCCGCGATCGAGAAGTCCGGCGAGGTCGTCGGGCGCCACGACTGGGGCGTGCGCCCGACGGTCTACGAGATCCACAAGCGCCCGGACGCGGACTACCACCTGTTCCAGTTCCACGGCGGCGTAGAGCTGCTCGAGCAGCTCGACCACACGCTCAAGATCACGGACGGCGTCCTGCGCTTCCGCATCATCAAGCTCCGCGCGGGCACGCCCCCGCCGCCCGAGATGGGCGCCGCCACGGCGGCCGTCCCCGTGGGCGAGCCTGACGAGTCCTAGCCTCTCTTCGTCACGACTTCGCGACGATTTCGCCGCAACTTGCGGCGCGAGGGCCGAGCGATCCGATCCTGGGCCTAGACTCGGCGTCCAGAGTCGAGAGAAGTCTTCGAAAGGAGCCACGACGTGGCCGCCACGAACATCAACGTCGTCGCCCTCACCGGGAACCTGACGCGCGATCCTGAGCTCCGCTCACTGCCGAGCGGCATGTCGGTCTGCTCCCTGCGGATCGCGTCCAACACGCGCCGCAAGGGCCAGTCGGGCGAGTGGGAGGACAAGGCGAACTACTTCGATGTGACCGTC
>JAWVGK010000303.1:0-7611 GCA_033855155.1 Solirubrobacteraceae bacterium
CGAGGACCACGAGCGCGGCGACGCGGCGCGCTCGGGTCGCCATGGCGAGTCAGCCGCCCGTCAGGACGGTGTCGCCCGGCGTCCACGGCGGGGCGCAGCAGCACAGCAGCCGCAGCGGCTCGTCGCCCGTGTTGAAGAGCTTGTGGACGGCGCCCGGCGCGATCAGGACGCAGTCGCCGGCGCGCACGTCGCGTTCCTCGCCGTCGATCCGCAGGCGCCCGCGGCCGCCCTGGAAGAAGTACAGCTCCTCGGCGATCGGGTGGTAGTGCTCGTCGGTCGCGCCGTCGACAGGCACCGTCGCCTCGGCGAGCGACTGCTGGCGCGACGGCAGCGACGCGATCCCCGCCAGCTCGCGGATCGTCGAGCCGTCGACCGAGGTGAACGGCGCGGCGTCGTCGATGTGGGAGACGTGCATCGACGCAACGGTAATGGGCGCGCCGGACCGCCGGGCGAGCGTGCTCACGGCGCCAGCCGCCGGGCGCGCCGGACCGCCGCGCGGGCGTGCCCACGGCGCCAGCCGCCGGGCGCGCCGGACCCCCCGGGCGAGCGTGCTCACGGCGCCAACCGCCGGGCGCCCCGCACCGCCGGGCAGGCGTGCTCACCGCGCCAACCGCCGGGCGCGCCGGACCGCCGGGCAGGCGTGCTCACGGCGCCAGCCGCCGGGCGCGCTGGCCTCCCCCGCGCGAGCGCGCTCACGGCGCCAGGCGCTCGAACTCCTCGGTCTCGCGCCGCACCGCGTCGAACTCGCCCGTCGCGAGGCGCTCGGCGACGTCGGCGTCGATCTCCTCCTCGCTCGCCGTCGGCTTGGCGCGGCGCAGGCGCGCGGCGTCGAGGCGCTTGAACTTCAGGATCTCGAGCACGTAGACGAGGTACGCCGACGCGATCAGCTCGAGCACCCCGAGGCCCGCCATCACCGCCGCCCAGCCGAGGTGCAGCGTGCCGCCGTTGTCGGAGTAGGGCACGACGCGCAGCGCGATCGCCAGCCCGGCGAGCGACAGCGTCCAGGCGTAGAGGTACAGCACCGTGCGCCGCGTCGAGAAGCCGATCCGGTCCATCCGGTGGTGGAAGTGCTCGCGGTCGGCGGCGTACACCGGACGGCGGTACTTCATCCGCTTGAGCACGACAAAGGTCGTGTCGACGAACGGCAGCGCGAGCACGATCAGCGGGAAGACGAGCGCCAGCACGGCGTTCGTCTTGACCGAGCCGATCACCGCGACGCAGCCGAGCAGCAGGCCGAGCAGGTTCGAGCCGCAGTCGCCCATGTAGACCGACGCCGGATGGAAGTTGTGGATCAGGAAGCCGAGCGCGGCGCCGGCGGTCAGCGCCGCGAGCACGCCGCCGCGGTTGACGCCGAGGTCGAAGGCGATGACGCCGAGCGCACCGGCGGCGATCGCGCAGACGCCGGCGGCGAGGCCGTCGATGCCGTCGGAGAGGTTGACGACGTTCATGATGACCACGAGGCCGCCCGCGGTCAGCGGGCCGCCGAGCTCGCCGAAGTCGAGGCGCCCGACGAACGGCAGCGTGCCGTTGTCGACCTCGATGCCGCCACGGACCGCGATCGTCGCCGCCAGGATCTGGCCCGCGAGCTTCAGCCCCGGATGCAGGTCGAAGCGGTCGTCGAGCGCGCCGACGGCGGTGATGACGGCCGCGGCGGCGAGGATCGCGCGCAGCTCGTCGGTCGCCGGCATGACGACGCTCGCCGCGATCGCCGCGCCCGCGAAGATCGCCAGCCCGCCGAGCAACGGGGTGCCGCCGGGGGCCAGGCCGCGCCCGCGCGAGCGGTCGATCGCGCCCGTCGCGCGGGCGACGCGCATCGTCAGCGGCGTCAGCGCGGCCGTGGCCACGAGGGCGATCGCGAAGGCCGTCAGCGCGTCGAGCTCGTCGAGCACGCTGCGACTGTATCCGGACGCGCCGCGCGCCTCAGCCGCCGGCCGCCGTCGTGCATCGGGGCGCGCCTCAGCCGCCGGCCGCCGTCCCGCATCACCGCGTGCCGGCCAGCGGATCCGCGCCCTGCCGCGCGCGATGCGCCGCCGCAGAGCGCCCCCGGCCCGGCCCGCCTACGGGAGGCTCTCGATCGCCGCGACGCGGCACGCCTCAGCCGCCGGCCGCCGTCCCGCATCGCCGCGTGCCGGCCAGCGGATCCGCGCCCTGCCGCGCGCGATGCGCGGCCGCAGAGCGACCCGGGCCGCGCCCGCCTACGGGAGGCTCTCGATCGCCGCGACGCGACGCGAGCCGCGCCCGCCTACGGGAGGCTCTCGATCGCCGCGACGCGGCGCGAGTGGCGCCCGCCCTCGAAGGCCTCCGACAGGAACGCCTCGACGATCGCGTCGGCCTGCGCGCCGTCCAGGCGCCGTCCGGAGAGCGTCACGACGTTGACGTCGTTGTGGGCGCGCGCGAGCTGCGCCTCCTCGGGGTCGTGCGCGTTGACGGCGCGCACGCCGGGGACCTTGTTGGCGACGATCGAGACGCCGACGCCCGAGCCGCAGACGAGCACGCCGCGCTCGGCGTCGCCCTCGGCGACCAGGCGCGCCGCGGGGCCGGCGTAGCGCGGGTAGTCGACGGACTCGTCGGAGTCCGGGCCGACGTCGACGACGTCGTGGCCGGCGGCGGCGAGCTGCGCCTTGACGTGCTCCTTGAGCTCGTAGCCGGCGTGATCTGAGGCGATGGCGATGCGCATGGCGAAAACCCTAGTGGGTCGTCCAGTGCCCGCGCGCGGCGCGGGCGGTAGCGTGCGCGTGGGGTGAGCGTCTTCGAGTCCGACGACGAGCCACGGCTCGGCCGCCAGATCGGCCGCAGGCTCGCGCTCGGCAGCCTGCTGGTCGTGCTGTTCTCCGCGACCGCCGTCGCCAGCGCGATGCTGCTGACGCTGCACGGCGCCCTCGACGAGATCCGTCGCGCAGCGCACACGCCCGATCTCGCCGCCGGGATCCTCGACCCGATCGCCCAGGGCGAGCCGCAGACGATCCTGCTGCTGGGCTCCGACCGCCGCTACGCCGACGGCAGGAAGGCCCGCCCGCGCTCGGACACGATGATGGTCGTGCACCTGGACCCCGACCGGCACGCGACGGCGATCATGTCGATCCCGCGCGACCTCAAGGCACGGATCCCCGGGCACGGCAGCGCGAAGATCAACGAGGCATACCACGTCGGCGGGGCGCAGCTGGCGATCCGCACCGTCCGGCGGCTGCTGGGCATCCCGATCCACCACGTCGTCGACGTGCACTTCGGCGCCTTCAGCCGCGCCGTCGATCGCCTCGGTTGCGTCTACGCCGACATCGACCGGCGCTACTTCAACGACAACTCGCACGGCGAGGACTACGCGACGATCGACCTCAAGCCCGGCTACCAGAAGCTCTGCGGCGACGACGCCCTGGACTACGTGCGCTTCCGCCACGAGGACTCGGATTTCGTGCGCGCGGCGCGCCAGCAGGAGTTCCTGCGCCAGGCGAAGTCCCAGATCGGCCTCGGCGCGCTCGTCGACAGCCGCGACGACCTGCTGCGGATCCTCGGCACGTACACCGACACCGACATCATGCGCGAGTCCGACGCGCAGATCTACGGCTTCGTCAAGCTCGCCCTCGCGGCGTCCCGGGCGCCGATCGCCGAGGTCCGCTTTCCCGCCGACGACGGCCCCGACGGCCCCGGCGGCTTCGTCTTCGCCTCGCGCCGCGCGGTGGCGAAGGCCGTCGCGCGCTTCGAGGCCGTCGGCGTCGCGCGACCGGCCGGCGCGCGGGCCGCGGCGCCGGCCGCGAAGCACGGCGCCCCGAAGGGCAAGCGCCGCGGGCTGGCGCCCGGGCTCGTGCTCGACCGCCGCGGCGGCGAGGACCACATCCTGGCGATGGACGTGCGCCTCGCGGGCCTCGGCATGCCGGTCTTCTACCCCGCGGTGCGCCTCGGCGGCGGGCTGGCCGGCTACGCGCGCGACAGCCCGCGCTCCTACGAGATCTTCGACCGCGACAAGCATCGCCACCGCGCCTACCGGATCGTCCTGTGGACCGGCGTCAACGGCCAGTACTACGGCGTCCAGGGCACGACGTGGAAGACGCCGCCGATCCTCGACGACCCGACCGACGAGGTGTCGATCGGCGGGCGCCGCTACAAGCGCTACTTCGACGGACACAGGATCCGCCTGATCGCGTTCGAGACCGCGCAGGCGGTCTACTGGGTCTCCAACACGCTCCAGCAGCGGCTCTCGAACCGCCAGATGATGGACGTCGCGCGCTCGCTGCGGCGCATCGGGGACTGACGTGGGCGCGCGCCGTAGAGTGCGCGGCAGATGGCGCGCGTAGAGCAGCAGGCTCCGGCCGAGCAGCAGATCGACGACTCGATCCTCGACGCCGTCGGGCGCACGCCGCTCGTGCGCCTGTCGCGGCTGGCGGCAGGGCTCACGCCGCAGGTCGTCGCGAAGGTCGAGTACCTCAACCCCGGCGGCTCGATCAAGGATCGCGTCGCGGTCGCGATGATCGAGGCGGCCGAGCACGACGGGCTGCTGAAGCCCGGCGGCACGCTCGTCGAGCCGACGTCCGGCAACACCGGCACCGGCCTGGCGATCGCCGCGCGGCTGAAGGGCTACCGCGTCATCGCCGTCATGCCCGACAAGCAGTCCAAGGAGAAGATGGACCTGCTGCGCGCCTACGGCGCCGAGGTCGTCGTGACGCCGACCGAGGTCGATCCCGAGTCGCCGGAGTCCTACTACAAGGTCGCCGAGCGGCTCGCGAGCGAGATCCCGGGCGCGATCCGCCCCAACCAGTACGCGAACCTCGCCAACCCGCAGGCGCACTACGACACGACCGGGCCGGAGATCTGGGAGCAGACGGCGGGCAAGGTCACGCACCTCGTCGTCGGCGTCGGCACGGGCGGCACGATCAGCGGCACCGGGCGCTTCCTCAAGGAGCGCAACCCCGCGATCGAGGTCGTCGGCGCCGATCCGGCCGGCTCGATCTACACCGCCGGCCCCGAGGGGCCGAGGCAGTACCTGCTCGAGGGCGTCGGCGAGGACTTCTGGCCCGAGACGTTCGACCCGTCGGTCGTCGATCGCTACGTCAAGGTCTCCGACCGCGAGGCGTTCCTCATGACGCGGCGCCTGGCACAGAAGGAGGGCCTGCTGACCGGCGGCTCGTGCGGGATGGCGTGCGTCGCCGCGCTCGAGGTCGCGCGCGGCCTCGACGACCCGCAGGCGCTCGTCGTCGTGATCCTCCCCGATGGCGGCCGCTCGTACCTGTCGAAGATCTACAACGACGCCTGGATGGAGCAGTACGGCTTCATCGAGCGGACGTCGACGATCAGCGTCGCCGACGTGCTCGCGCGCAAGCAGGTCGGCAGCGACATCCCACCGCTGGTGACCGTCAGCGCCCACGACAAGGTCGGCGACGCCGTCGCGCTGCTCAACCGCCACCGCGTCTCGCAGCTGCCGGTCGTCTCCGCGCACGACCGCTCGGCCGTCGTCGGCTCGATCTCCGAGCGCGGGCTGCTCAAGCACGTCGTCGAGGACCCGGCGCTGCTCGGGTCGCCGGTCGTCGACATGATGAGCGCGCCGTTTCCCGCCGTCGCGGCGTCCGACCTCATCGGCGAGGCGGTCGCGCTGCTGGCCGGCGATCGCGAGGCGCTGCTCGTGACGCTCGACGGCCGACCGTCGGGGATCCTCACGCGCGCGGACCTGCTCGAGGCGCTCGCACGATGAGCGACGTCCCCGCCGACGCGGCGTTCGCGACGCGCGTCGTGCACGCCGGGCTGGATCACGACCCGCACTTCGGCTCGGTGATCCCCGCGATCCACCAGACGTCGACGTACGCGCAGCGCGCGCCGGGCGCGTTCGTCGAGGACTACGACTACGCGCGCTCGGCGAACCCGACGCGCTCGGCGTTGGAGAAGGCGCTCGGCCTGCTCGAGGGCGGCTCGGCGAGCGCGTTCTCCAGCGGCATGGCCGCGACGCACGCGCTGATCACCGTCGCCGCCGAGGCCGGCGGCCACATCGTCATCCCGTCGGACCTCTACGGCGGCACGTACCGGCTCGTCGACAAGGTGCTCACGCGCTGGGGCCTGCGCTACACGATGGTCGACCAGACCGACCTCGACGCGCTCGCCGGCGCGGTGCGCGACGACACGCGCCTGATCTGGGTCGAGACGCCGACCAACCCGCTACTGAACGTCGTCGACGTCGAGGCCGTCGTCGCGCTGAAGGGCAACGCGCTCGTCGCCGTCGACAACACCTTCGCGACGCCCGCCAACCAGCTGCCGCTGGCGCTCGGCGCCGACGCCGTCGTGCACTCGACGACGAAGTACCTCGGCGGTCATAGCGACACGGTCGGCGGCGCGGTGATCGTCCGCGACGCCGGCCTGCACGAGCAGGTGCGCTTCGTGCAGAACGCGATCGGCGCCGTGCCCGGGCCGATGGACTGCTTCCTCGTGCACCGCGGCCTGCGCACGCTGCACCTGCGCATGCGGGCGCACGCCGAGGCGGCCGAGGCGGTCGCGGCCTTCCTGCGCGGCGCCGAGGGCGTCGACGACGTTCGCTGGCCGGGCTTCAGCGGCATGGTGACCTTCCGCCATCCCGGCGCGATCGCGATCGCCGAGGCGACCGAGCTCTTCACGCTCGCGGAGTCGCTCGGCGGGGTCGAATCGCTCGTCGAGGTGCCGCACGCGATGACCCACCGGACGCTCGGCGACTCCACGGCGGCCGTGCCCGCGGACTGCGTGCGCCTGTCGTGCGGCGTCGAGGATCCCGAGGACCTCGTCGAGGACCTGCGGCGCGCGCTCGCCGCCGCGGCTCAGCGCTCGGCGGCCGGGCAGGCGATGCGGTAGTCGCAGATCGAGCAGGCCGCGTAGGACGGCGTCGGCTCGAAGCCCTGGCCCAGGATCCCGTCGCCGACCTCGCGCACGGTCTCCTCGATCCACTCCCGGTCGCCCGCGTCGTCGGGCAGCGGGACCTTCTGGTCGTCCAGGACGTAGAGGTAGGACTGGCGCGAGGACTCGAGGTCCCAGGCGGCGGTGGCCGCGACCGCGTAGAGCGAGAGCTGGACGTCGTCGCGCAGCTGCGCCGGCGTCTTGGGGCGGCCGGTCTTGTAGTCGATGAGCTCGTAGCCGCCGTCGGGCAGCCGGTCGACGCGGTCCACGCGGCCGCGCAGCACGTGCGGGCCGATCTTGAAGTTGAAGGACTTCTCGAACCACATCGGCTCGGCGTCGTCGGCCTGGAAGCGCGCGTGGTAGCGGCGCAGCGCGCCCTCGGCCTTGCCGTGCAGCTGGCGCTCCTCGTCGGAGCCGCCGAAGCCGCTGCGCCGCCAGCCCGCCTCCAGGAGCCCGAGCAGCTCGTCGATCGAGCGCGGGCGGGTCGGGCCTTCGCCCTGGTGGTAGCGCTCGAGGACCTGGTGGACGACGATGCCGAAGCGCTGGTTGATCGTCGGCTCCTGCGGGACGCGGAAGACGCGCGCGAACTTGTACTTCAACGGGCACGTGCGATAGGTCTCGATGTCGGAGGCCGACAGCGCGAGGCCGTCGCCGCGGCGCGGCAGGAACGGGGCGAGCGACGGCTCGTGGCGCGCGGCCGTCGCGCTGGCGCGGACGCCGGCGTCGCGCTCGGCGCCGAGCAGGACGTCGTCGAGCGAGGAGGTCTGC
>JAWVGK010000304.1:0-7694 GCA_033855155.1 Solirubrobacteraceae bacterium
CGACATCTTCGGCGAGGAGTTCCTGCTGTCGCGCCCGCTGATGGACGCGATCACGTCCGAGCTGCCGATCGTGCTGCTGATCGACGAGATCGACAAGACCGACCAGGAGTTCGAGGCAATGCTGCTCGAGGTCCTGTCGGACTTCCAGATCTCGATCCCCGAGCTCGGGCGCGTCGAGGCGCGCACGCACCCGGTGGTGCTGCTGACCTCCAACAACCCCCGCGAGCTGACCGAGGCGCTCACGCGCCGCTGCCTGTATTTGTGGCTCGACTACCCCGAGCACGAGCACGAGCTCGCGATCGTGCGCCTGCACG
Organism: Solirubrobacteraceae bacterium; assembly: GCA_033855155.1. Lineage (GTDB taxonomy): Bacteria > Actinomycetota > Thermoleophilia > Solirubrobacterales > Solirubrobacteraceae > CADCVQ01. Next base: position 315 of record JAWVGK010000304.1, read on the forward strand.
CGCCCGAGCTGCAGGAGACGATCGCGCGCCGGCTCGTCGAGATCGTCGGCATGGTCCGCGAGCTCGACCTCAAGAAGCCGCCGTCGATTGCCGAGTCGATCGACTGGGCGCGCGCGCTGCTGCTGCTCGGCGCGCAGGACATCGACCGCGCGGTGTTCGAGGAGACGCTGTCGGTGATCGTCAAGCACCGCACCGACCTCGACGTCGTCGCCGAGCGCGTCGGCGTCAAGCTCGAGCAGCGCGCCGCGGCGGGCTGATCAGATCAACCGCGTCCGCGTCGGTCGGACCAGCCAGCGGCGACGGTGATCGTGAAGCGCTCGCCCTGCTCGCCGCGCTGCAGCACGTCGCTGACGTTGTTACGCAGCTCGCGCTGAGCGATCGTCGTCAGAGCGGTTCGTCTACGCCTATTCTCGCTTCGTGGCCACCGCCCCCCACGGCATCGCCGCGCGACTCGTCGAGTTCGCCGCCGAGCTGCGCAGCGAGGGCGTCCGCGGCGGTACGGCGGAGCTGCTCGATGCCGTCGCCGTGCTCGAGCAGATCGCGTGGACGGATCCCGCCGACTTCCGCGAGGCGCTCGCGGCGACGCTCGCCAAGTCCCAGGAGGACCGGCGCCTGTTCGAGCTCGTCTTCGAGCGCTTCTTCTTCCGCGCCGCCGAGATGGCGGCGATCGTCGAGGGCGTCAAGGAGGGCGCGGCCGGCGGCGTCGAGGGCGGCGAGGGCGCCGACGTCGACCTCGAGGCGCTGCGCCGGCAGATCGCGCAGGCGCTGCGCGACGGTTCGGAGAGCGCGATGCGCGACCTCGCACGGCTGGCGATCGCGGCGTTCGGGCGCGCCGGTCAGGGCTCGGGCGTCATCGGCGTCGACGTGCAGCGCATCCGCCGCGCGCTCGGCCTGCGCGCCGAGCCCCAGCCCGAGCTGCCCGCCGACGACCCGCGCCGCGCCGGCGTCCCGCGCGACGCGCTGCGCCACTTCGAGGCGCTGCTGCGGCGCGAGCTCGAGCGCGGCCAGATCGAGCGCACCGAGACGCTGCCGCCGTCGCGGCCGCGGAACGAGCTCGACCGCGCGCTGCCGGGCGGCCCGCTGCAGGACCTCGGGGCGGTGCATCGCGTCGTCGCGCAGCTAAAGCGGCGCCTGAAGACGCTGGGCCTGGAGGCGCGCGGGCAGCGCCGCCATGCGCACGTCGACGTGCGCCGCACGATGCGCGCGTCGCTGCAGACCGGCGGCGTGCCCGTCGAGCTGCGCTACAAGCCGCTGCGCCCGCGCCGGCCGGAGATCTACGTGCTGTGCGACGTCTCGACGAGCGTCACGAGCGCGTCGGTCTTCTTCTTGTCGGTGCTGCACGCGCTGCACGACTCGTTTCGCAAGATGCGCTCGTTCGTCTTCATCGAGCGCATCTCCGAGGTCACCGACGTCTTCGACCGCGAGCGCGACTTCCGCGCCGTCTCGGAGGCGATCGCGCGCGACGCGGGCGTCGCCGACGTCAGCGGCTACACGGACTACGGCCGCGTCTGGACCGAGTTCCGCGCGCTCGTCGAGGAGGACCTGCACCCGCGCGCGACGGTCATCGTGCTCGGCGACGCGCGCACGAACGGCCGCGACCCGCGCGCGGACATCTTCGCCGAAATCGCGCAGAAGGCCGGGCGCACGTTCTGGCTGAACCCCGAGCCGCGGCTGTACTGGAACTACGGCGACTCGGTGATCGCAACCTACGAGCAGCACTGCCAGGCGTTCGAGTGCTGGACGACGGCGCAGCTCGAGGACTTCGTCAAGGCGCTGACGCGCCCGGTGCGCGCCGCATGAGGTTGCGAATCGCGGCGCCAGGGCATGACGGCGATGGGTCATGGAGGAAGCACGCATCACCGCCTACCGGGACGGACCGCTGATCGTGCGCGGGCCGTTTCGGCTCGAGGATCAGAACGGCGAGCCGATCGACGCCGGGCGCGAGACGATCGCCCTGTGCCGGTGCGGCAAGTCGCGCATGCGGCCCTTCTGCGACGGCACGCACAAGCTCGTGCGCTTTCGCGCACCGAGCACGGCGGAGTCCGGACGCGAGCGGCGCGCGGCGAGCTGACGCGCTGCCGCGAGGCTGGCCGTCCGCCTGCAAACTCTGCGGGCCGCCGCCGGATCTGATAGGTACCCGCCATGCTTCGCCGCAGCCGTCGCGTCGTAGCGCTCGCCATCGTCTGCGTGGGCTGCTCCGCGACGCCCGCCGCCGCCGCGCCGCCGGCGGTCGGGCCGGTCAGGAACGCGGTCCTGCCCGATGCCGGTGGCCTGTCCCTCACGACGATGAGCTTCGCGACGAGCTTCACCGACGACACCGTGACCGGGACGGCGCGCGCGGTCTCGCTGCGGCTCGTCGGCGGCGAGAGCTACCGCCTGCGGACGTGCGTGTGGGCGAAGGCGCCGCAGCGCGCGCCGCAGGCGCAGTGCGTGAGCGAGCAGGCCGCGCCCAACCTGATCGGCAGCCTGCTCAACGCGACGGCGGCGCCGACGGCGACGCTGACGATCGCGCGCCCGGCCGCCGGCCAGGCGTCCGCGACGATCGCGGGGCTGCTCGTCGTCGACGAGCTGCACGACGGCGTGTGGGTCCCGTACGCGAGCTCGTGGCCGGCGGCCGGCCTGGCGGCTGCGGGCGTCGCCGTGCCCGCCGTCGGCGAGGACAGCGGCAGCATCCTCGCGGCGCAAGGGCTACCGATGCCCGGCGTGCGCCAGGGCGGGATCGACACGCTCACCCAGGACTCGATCTGCCTCGGAACCGACATTCCCGTGACGGCGCCGCCGCAGGGCTCGCGCACCGCGCTCGGGACGCTGGCCGCGCCCTACGAGGTCGAGGAGCCGGCACGGCCGCAGCCGGTCGGCATCATGATCCTGCTGCACGGCGGCACCTGGATGGCACACGGGGAGGGCGCGCTCGGGTCGATGCGCAACACGGGCGCGCGCTGGCGTGCGCGCGGCTGGCGCACGGTCAACGGCGACTATCGCCCGTGCGGGCGGTCGGCCGACGACGCGCTCGCGCTGTATGACCGCGTACGCGCGACGTACGGCGACGCGCGGCCGATCTGCATCGACGGCCAGTCCGCCGGCGGGCACCTCGCGATGGTGATCGCGAGCCGGCGCCCGCAGGTCTCGTGCGTCGTGTCGGAGGCCGGCGTCGCCGACCTGACCGCGCTCGCCGGCGAGTCCGCCTACCGCGGACCCGAGTCCGATTCCCAGCTCGTGCCGATCGGGCTCGTCAACGCCGTCGTGGCCGCGTTCGGCGCCGATCGCCTGACGCAGTTCAGCCCGACGGGCTCCGGGCTCAGGGCGCGCGTGCTGTACGGGATCCCCGCGGACGACAGCTTCGTCCCGTGGTCGCAGGCGACGGACTTCGCCAAGGCGCAGGCGACGCGCGATCCGAGCGCGTACGTCGACGTGCAGCGCCTCGAGGGCGACGACGTCAACTGGGGCCACGGCCGCGCCTCGACGGCGGCGGTCGCGGACTTCCACGCGCGCGAGGAGCGGCTGACCGCGCCGCTCGTCAGCGGCGCCGTGACGGCGCCGGCGGCGGTGCCGGCGCAGCAGCTGCTGCGCCGGGGGCTACGCGTGATCGTCGACTGCCCGAGCTCCTGCCGGGTGCAGGCGAGGCTCGTGCTCGACCGCGCCACCGCGCGCCGGCTCGGCGTCGCCTCGACGATCGGCGCTGCGACGGCGCGCCGCCGCGCGCATGGCAGCGGCCCGCTCGTCGTCAAGCTCTCGTCGCGCGCGCGCCGGGGCGTCGCGAGGCGCACGCGGCTGCGCCTGCTCGTGACGATGTCCACGAACGGCACGACCAAGCGCTTCACGACGCGCGTCGCCGTCCGCTGAGGGCTCGAGCGCGTCGCCGTGCGCTGAGGGCTCGAGCCCGAGCGCGGCTCAGGCCGCGGAGGGCTCGGGCGCGAGCGCGGCTCAGGCCGCGAGGCGCTCCGACAGCGCGATCCGCAGCGAGCTCGAGCCGGACTCCCAGGCCGCCATGATATGGCGGGCGAAGCGCGCGTCGAGCTCGACGAGCGCCGCGGCGCCCCACAGGATGTCGGCCGCGAGCTCAGGCTGCTGGCGGGCGAGGCCGCCGGCGAGGTCGACGGCGGCGACCGACTCGTGGATCGCGTCGGCCATGACGTGCTCGTCGAAGAACTCCGTCGCGCGCGCGCCGCAGCCCAGTCGGCGCAGCCCGTTGGCGTAGCGGCGGTTGGGCACCGAGGACTCCATCTCGAACAGCGCTAGGTGGCCGACGACCGCGCCGCGCCAGCGCCGGTGCAGGCCGAACAGCGACATGAGGTTGACGGTCGCGAGGGTCACGCCCGGCAAGTGGTCGAGGTATGCGCCGTAGGAGCTGTCGAGGCCGAGCTCGTCCATCGCGTTGGCGAACAGCTGGGCGTGGATGCGCGCCGGGTCGCCGCCGCCATACTCGTCGGCCTGGATCTGCACCATCGCCGCCTTCGGCCCGCCAAACAGGCGCGGCAGCGCCCACGAGTGCGGATCGGCCTCCTTGAGCTGGTAGGCCGAGCGGTGCGCGACGAACTCGAGCACCTGCTCGAACGTCGCCTCGCGCTCGAGCTGGCGCGACAGCGACGGCGCGTCGTCGGCGTCGGCGATCGCCCGCAGCGCGAGGTCCATGTCCTCGGGCGCCGGCGGCGCGGGCGGGACCGCCACCGTGGCGTGCAGGGCCGCCTCGAAGCACGACTCGAGGTTGCGCCGCAAGCCCAGCAGGCTCGGCTCCCACTCCCAGCCGTCGGCGACGCCCGGCAGGCCGCGGTAGTGCAGCTCGTAGCAGAGGTACAGCGCGAGCTGCAGGTCCTCATCGGACAGCGGATCGGGCGGCGGCGGCACCAGCCGCGCCACGATCGGGTGCACGGGGCGCGTCAGCGACGCGAGCAGGTGCGCGGAGATCTCACCCCGTGGCTCCGGAAGCAGCACGGCGCCCGTCTACCCCGGCGATCAGCCCGCTACGCCCGGGTGGGCGCGGACCGCGGCCGTAGCATGTCGGCGGTGAACGTCCTGGCGCTGTATGACATTCACGGCAACGTCGACGCGCTCGAGGCCGTGCTCGCCGATCCCCGCGCATCGGGCGCCGACGTGGTGCTGGTCGGTGGCGACGCGGTTCCCGGTGCGTTCGCGAGCGCGACGCTCGCGCGCCTGCGGGCGCTGAGCGGCGCGGTGCGGTGGGTCCGCGGCAACGGCGAGCGCGAGGTCGCCGAGGCCGCCGCCGGCGGTGCGGCCGGGGCCGATGGCCTCGCGGCTCGCACGGCGGCGATCACGGCCGCCGAGATCGGCGCGCGGGAGGCGCGCGCGCTGGGCGAGCTGCCGCTGACCGTGCGCCTCGACGGCGTCCTGTACTGCCACGCCAGCCCGCGCCGCGACGACGAGATGCTCACGCGCCTGTCGACCCCCGAGCGCTGGGCGGACGCGCTGGGCGGCGTCGACGCCGCGCTCGTCGTCGCCGGCCACACCCATCAGCAGGACGACCGCACAGTCGGCGGCGTGCGCTTCGTCAACGCGGGCAGCGTCGGGCTGCCCTACGAGGGCGACGGCGCGGCGCGCTGGCTGTGGGTCGGCGACGGCGTCCCCGAGCTGCGCCACACCCCATACGACGCGGCGGGCGCCGGCGCGAGGATCCTCGCTCTTGGATGGCCCGACGAGCGGTCGGTCCGCGGCGCGCTCGTGGAGCCGGTCGAGCCGATGGTCGTGACGCGCATCTTCGAGGACATCGCCCGCGGCGGCTGAGGGTGCGGTGAGGGCTGATCGCGACGTAGGCGAAAGCCAGCGCGCGCTCGTCGCGGTACGGGCCGAGCCGTCCGGAGGGAATTGGCTTGATCGCGCGACCGCTTCCGATGCGACCAGCAAGTCCGGCGAGGGCGCGAACGGCTCGTCGAGCCCCTGGCTGTGAGCGCCGAGTACCGTTTGCGCTTCGGCGGCGTCGTCCCGGCGCCGTAGTGTGGACCTCGATGGATCCGCACGACGACCGTCGCTTGCACAACACCGCGCCCACACAGGAGATGTCGTGACCCGCCCCGCGCACCGCGCACCATTTATCATCGCCTGCTCGTCGTTTGCGCGAACAGCAGAATCTCAGGCCGTTGACCGGCGCCGGCGCTCGCCTTGGTCTTGTATCGCAGGGCTGGTGGTCGTGGCGTCGGTGGCCACAGCTTTGCTTGCCTCGAGCGCGCAGGCCGCCGCCGTGGCTTTGGGAACCGCTGACAGCTTCGCCGTCCTAGCGGGCAGCACCGTCACGAACACCGGCCCGAGCGTGATCAGCGGCGATCTCGGCGTAAGCCCGGGCACGGCGGTGACCGGATTTCCGCCGGGCAGCGTGACCGCGGGCACGATCCACGCGGCAGACGCTCTCGCCGCGCAGGCTCAAAGCGACCTGACTACGGCCTACAACGACTCCGCGGGCCGCAGCTCGACTGCCACGATCTCCGCCGACCTGGCCGGCAGAACGCTTACACCGGGCGTCTACACGTCGGCGAGCTCGCTGGGTCTCAGCGGCGCACTGACCCTCGACGCCCGCGGCGATCCCAACGCCGTGTTCGTCTTCCAGGCCGGATCAATGCTGACCGTCGGCTCCGCCAGCCGCGTGCTGCTGATCGGCGCAGCGCAGGCGTGCAACGTGTTCTGGCAGGTGGGCAGCTCAGCGACGATCGGCTCGAGTAGCGCATTCGTCGGAAACATCCTGGCGCTGACGTCGATCTCGCTGACGACCGGTGCGACGCTGAACGGCCGCGCCCTGGCTCGCAACGGAGCCGTCACCCTGGACACCAACACGATCACCAAGCCGACATGCGCGACCCCGACCTCGACGCCGCCTGCCGCGACTCCAGCCACCGGCGACACGACCGGCCCCGCGGCAGGTCCGACGACAGGCGCGTCCGCGCGACTGAGTGGCCCGACGGGCTGCGTCAAGAGGTCGTTCGCGGTTCGCGTCAGCGGCCGCCAGATCACCCGCGTCGCGTTCTTCGTCGACGGCAAGTGGCGTCAAACGGTCAGCGCGAAGGCCGGCCGAGCCGTGTTCTTGCTGCGCATCAACCCGCGCGTGCACAACGGCGGGCGCCACGGCATCACCGCGAAGGTCCGCTTCAGCACCACCAGCGGCGAGAAACCCCGCGCACTGCGCCTCGTCTACCAGCGCTGCGCCGACGCCGCCGCGAAACCCCACTTCACCGGCTGAGGGCGCTGTCGTCGGGCCCGGCGCATCACTAGGGCGCCGTGGCCGAGCACATCGGCGTTGGCGGGAGCTAACCCACGGTGCTGCACGCGCAGACCGGATCGAGGCACAGCTGTCCATGCCAAGCAAGGTCGGCACGTTCCACCGTGGCGCAGCTCATGAATGCCGCAAACGCTGCGGCGCCTGCGGCAACTGCTCCG
>JAWVGK010000305.1:0-5229 GCA_033855155.1 Solirubrobacteraceae bacterium
TCGAGGTACACGATGCGCACGTCGTCGGCATGCTCGACGACGTCCTGAAAGAGCTGCGGGCGGATGACGGGATCCTGCATGCCGTGCAGCCACAGCGTCGGCGTCGTCAGTCGCCGGTCGGCGTAGCGCCCGCGCACCCACGCCGGGAACTCGTAGAGCTGGAACGTCCGGTAGACCTGCGTCGCCGCCTTCGCGCGCGCGGGATCGCGAAAGCGCGCCGTGTAGCTGTCGAGGCCGTCGAGCACCGCGTCGGTCTGCGTCGAGATCGACGTGTGGACGGCCTTCAGCACGCGCGGCGACGCGCCCATCCGCCGCCCGAGCAGGGGGCTCGCGAGCAGGCCCTGGTAGGCGAACCCGCCGAGCTGCTTGGGCAGCCCGCGCAGCGACATCGTCGGCCACACGTGGCCGGTGTTCATCGCGACGAACCGCTGCACGCGGTCCGGATGGTTCAGGCAGGCGAGCAGGCCGACGATCCCGCCCCAGTCGTGGCCGACGAGGTTGACGCGGTCGATCTCGAGCGCGTCGAGCACGCCGACGACGTCCTCGGCGAGCTCGTCCTTGCGGTAGCCGCGCGGGGTCGCCTCGCTCCAACCGAAGCCGCGCAGGTCGAGCGCCAGGACGCGGAAGTCGCCGGCGAGCAGCGGCATCAGCGAGCGCCACGCCCACCAGTGCTGCGGCCAGCCGTGCACGAGCAGGACCGGCGGCCCGCTGCCGATCTCGGCAACGTGCAGCCGCGCGCCGCGGACGTCGACGTAGCGGTGCTCGACGCCGTCGAGCTGCGGAAGGTCGGTCGTGGCCATGGACGCGAGCGTAGCGACGCTCACCCGAGCGCCGGGATCTCCTGCACGAGCGACAGCACCGGCGCGAACAGGTCGCCGTGCTCGGCGACGCGCGCGATCACCTGCCCGGCGTCGAAGACGAGATCCTGCGGATCGCCGCTGTCGTGGCACGCGCGCACCTCGTCCCACGTGATCGGCGTCGACACCGTCGGGCGCTCGCGCGCGCGCAGCGAGTAGACGCAGACGGTCGTCTTGTGCTCGTCGTTCTGGCCGTGGTCGATGAAGACCTTGCCCGCGCGCAGCGCCTTGGCCATGCGCGAGACGACGAGCTCCGGCTCGGCCGCCTCGAGCGTCTCGGCGACCGCGCGCGAGAAGGCCTTCGTCTGCGCGTACGTCGCGCCGCCGACGTTCAGCGGCACGTACACCTGCATGCCCTTGCTGCCCGAGGTCTTCGGAAACGCCTTCAGGTCGATGCCCTCGAACATCCCCTGCAGCAGCAGCGCGACGCGGCAGCACTCAACGATCGTCGCCGGCGCACCCGGGTCGAGGTCGAAGACCATCATCGTCGGGCGCTCGATCGGCGCCGCCCGCGACAGCGACGTGTGCAACTCGAGCGCGGCGAGGTTGCCGAGCCAGACGAGCGTCGGCAGGTCGGCGCAGACGCAGAACTCGACGACCTTGTCCGACAGCTCGATCGGCGCGACCTGCACCCAGTCGGGACGATGGCTCGGGCACTGCTTCTCGAAGAAGCTCTTGCCCTCGACGCCGTTGGGAAAGCGCACGCGGGTCAGCGGGCGGCCCTCGAGGTGCGCCAGCAGCGCGGGCGCGACGTGCACGAGGTACTCGATGACGTCGCGCTTCGTGAAGGCGACCGCCGGATACAGGACCTTGTCGAGGTTCGTGAGCTTCAGCGCGCGACCGCCGACGTGGACCTCGACGCCGTCGCGCACAGGCGTGCCGGCATCGAGGAACGCCGACTGCGGAGCCTCCTCGCGCAGCCCCTTGTAGGACGGGTGGCGCAGCATCCCGTCGCTCGTCCACTCCGTGAACTCGACCTCCGCGACGCGCGTCGGGTGCACGAACACCGACCTCTTCGGCGGCTTCGTCGCGCCGGCGCCGGCATCGGCGAACGGCGAGTCCTCGCGGCGCTCGAGCACCTTCGCGAGGCGGTCGAGCTCGGCCTCGGTGAAGCCCGTCCCGACGCGCCCGGCGTAGCGCAGCGCACCGTCCTGCTCGACGCCGACGAGCAGCGCGCCGATGCGGTCGCTGCGCCTGCCCGCGCCGGGCACCCAGCCGCCGACGACGACGTCCTCGCGGCGCACGTTCTTGACCTTCAGCCAGCAGGCCGAGCGCCGGCCCGGCTCGTAGGGGCTGTCGAGCCTCTTCGCGACGACGCCCTCCAGCCCGTTCTCGAGGCTCGCCGCGAGCACCGCCGCGCCGTCGCCCTCGACGTGGTCGGGCGTGCGCCACGACGGGCCTTCCAGGCCGAGCTCGCGCAGGCGCGCGCGGCGCTCGCCGTAGGGCTCGTCGAGCAGCGGATGGCCGTCGAGCCACAGCAGGTCGAACGCGACGAACGCGACCGGCACGTCCTTGGCGCGCCGGCGCGCCGCGCTCTCCGAGCCCACATGCATGCGCGACTGCAGGCGCCCGAAGCTCGGCCGGCCCTGCTGGTCGAACGCGACGATCTCGCCGTCGACGATCGCCCGGTGCGAGCTCAGCGCGCGGTTCATGGCCTTTAGCTCCGGATAGGAGCTCGTGACGTCGTTGCCGTTGCGGCTCTCGAAGCGGATCCGGCCCGGCTCGGAGTAGGCGAGCGCACGCACGCCGTCCCACTTGATCTCGTAGGCCCACATCGCGTCCTCGCGCGCGGGCGGCAGCGCCCCCGCTCGCGCGAGCATCGGCTTGAGGTGGTCGGGCATCGGCTGGCGCGTCGGGTCCGACGGCGGATCCATGCGGTGGATCATCCAGTCCTTGCCCGGAGGCTCGCCCTTGCTGCGCTTCAGCGGAAACAGGCCGTAGCGCCCGCGCAGGCGCTCGCCGTGGAAGGTGACCTCGACCTTGTCGTCGTCGAACTTGTGGCGCTCGTAGGTGCCGCGGTCCCAGATGCGCATCGTGCCGGCGCCGTAGGAGCCCCGCGGGATGTCGCCCTCGAACTCGAGGTACTCCAGCGGGTGGTCCTCGGTGTGGACGGCGAGGCGGTTGTCCTTGGGGTCCTCCGGGATCCCGTTGGGGATCGCCCACGAGACCGCCACGCCGTCGTGCTCCAGGCGCAGGTCCCAGTGCAGGCGCGTCGCGTTGTGCTCCTGCACGACGAAGCGCTGCGCGTCGGACGCCTCGCCGGCCGGCTCGCCGGCGGGCTCGGGGGTCGCCTGCGCGTCGCGCTTGCCGCGGTACTCCTTCAGCCGGTCGGCCACGTCAGACAGTGTGCCCGCTCGCCGCGCGCGTCATCGCGACCGCAAACGACGACCGGCCGCCCCGATGGGCGGCCGGTCGATCGTCATGTCCCTGCGAAGCTCCCCCGACCTCCGCGCCCGTCGCCACGATCGCGCCCGCCGTGCGGGCGCCGGACGGGCCCGCGTGCTACCCGTACACGCCCGTGCGCTTGGACTGCGCCTCGGTCGCGCCCGACGAGACGAGCCCGAGCCCGAGCAGCAGCACGCCGTTGACGAGGTGGTTGAAGTTCTCGAGGTCGCCGCGGCCGGACATCGAGATGATCGTCAGGTTCGTCGACCCGACGACGCCGATGACGAAGGCCGTGACGTAGAACAGGCCGACACCGAGGCATGCGCCCTCGGCGGTTGACGTGGTCTGGCGCGACATGATGATCAAGAACGCGCCGATCGACAGATGAACGAGGTTGTGGAACGGGTTCAGGCTGAACCCGATCAGCGCATCGCCCGTGTTCTGCACGAAGTTGCTGAAGCCCGTGATGAAGAAGCCGACGATGCCGATCAGGACGTAGAACGCCCCGACGATCGGCATGACCTTCTGCGCAAGCGAATTGTCCATCCCCCTGATACCTCCCATAGTCCGATAGCCGTCAGTCCGACGGCCGCGAGTGTATCGGTCGTGACCGTCGGTGCGCCAGCCTTCAGACGCCGCCGCGCCATCTTCTGCGCGAGGCGAGCGTCAGCCGCCGGCGACGGCGGGCAGGATCGTCAGCTCGCCGTTGGCCGGCACCGCCGTCTGCAGCCCGTCGAGGAAGCGGATGTCCTCGCCGCTGAGGTAGACGTTGATGAACCGGCGCAGGTCGCCGTCCTCCTGATACAGGCGGTCGCGCAGCTCGCCGTGCGTCGCGAACACCGACTCCAGCGCCTCGGCGACGGTCGTGCCCTCGGCCTGTACCTGCGCCGCGCCGCCCGCGAGATCGCGTAGCTGCGTAGGGATCTTCACCGTGATCGACATCAGACGCGCACTCCCTGCTCGGCGAAGGCCGACTCGAAGGACTCGATGTTCGCGTCGACCTCGTAGGCGCTGAACGAGTCGCGCACGGCGTCGAGCGTCTTCAGGCCCTCGCCGGTGATGACCAGCGCGACGCGCTCGTCGGAGCCGATGTCGCCGCGCGCGGCGAGCTTCGCGAGCACTGCTGTCGTGACGCCGCCGGCGGTCTCGGTGAAGATGCCGGTCGTCTCGGCGAGCAGGCGGATGCCTTCGCGGATCTCCTGGTCGGTGACCGAGTCGATCGAGCCGCCGGTCGCGCGCGCGAGATCCAGCGCGTAGGGCCCGTCGGCCGGGTTGCCGATCGCCAGCGACTTGGCGATCGTGTCGGGCTTGACCGGGCGACAGACGTCCTTGCCCTGCTCGAAGGCCGCCGCGACCGGCGAGCAGCCCAGCGCCTGGGCGCCGTTCATGATCGGGATGTCGCCGTCGAGCAGGCCGACGTCGACGAACTCCTGGAACCCCTTGGCGATCTTCGTGTACAGCGAGCCCGAGGCGATCGGCACGACGCAGCGGTCGGGCATCTCCCAGCCGAGCTGCTCGGCGATCTCGAAGGCGACGGTCTTCGAGCCCTCGGCGTAGTACGGGCGCATGTTGATGTTCACGAACGCCCAGTTCTCGCGGTCGCCGGACAGCTCGGTGCACAGCCGGTTGACGTCGTCGTAGTTGCCGCGCACCTTGACGAGGTTCGTGCCGTAGATCGCGGTCGCGAGCTGCTTCTGCTCCTCGAGGTCGGACGGGATCAGCACGTAGGAGTCCATCCCCAGCGCCGCGCCGTGGGCGGCGACGGAGTTCGCGAGGTTGCCCGTCGACGCGCACGCGAGCGTGTCGAAGCCGAGCTCGCGGGCGCGGCTGGCGGCGACCGAGACGACGCGGTCCTTGAAGGAGTGCGTCGGGTTGGCGGCGTCGTTCTTGACCCAGACCTCGCGCAGCCCGAGCCGCGCGGCGAGGCGGTCGGCGCGGATCAGCGGCGTGCAGCCGGCGGGCAGGCCGGTGCGCGTCTGCGGCTGCG
>JAWVGK010000306.1:0-3646 GCA_033855155.1 Solirubrobacteraceae bacterium
GTGACCGTCACGCAGGCGGACGTCGCGCAGCTCGCGGGCTCCTCGCGCGAGTCGGCGAGCCGCTTCCTGGCGGTGCTCGAACGCGCAGGCGTCGTGACGCAGGGCCGCGGCCGGCTCACCGTCCACGACCCGGCCGCGCTGCAGCGCTACGTGTACTAGCTCGTGGCCCGTCCCGCATACCACTGATGCCGTCGGAGTTCTCGGCCGGCGGCGTCGTCATGAACGACGCGCACGAGATCGTCGTCATCGTCCCCACGCGCCGGGCCGCCAACGGCGCGCGCGTGCTGGCGCTGCCCAAGGGCCACCCCCACGGCGAGGAGACCTCGCTGCAGGCGGCGCTGCGCGAGGTGCGCGAGGAGGCCGGCGTGCAGGCGGAGGTCATCGAGTCGCTCGGCGAGGTGCGCTACTGGTATCAGCGCGGCGGCCGGCGGATCGCGAAGGTCGTCGAGTTCTTCCTGCTGCGCTACGTCTCCGGCGACCTCGCCGACCACGATCACGAAGTCGAGCAGGCGCGCTGGGTGCCCGCCGCGGAGGCGGTCGAGACGCTGACCTACGCGGGCGAGCGAGACATGGTGCGGCGCGCGCTGTCGCAGGTACAGCGCGCCAAGTAGTGTGCCGACCGTGCAGGTACTCAACTTCTACTCCACGATCTTCGCCGACCAGCTCAAGCGCGGTCGCAAGACCGCGACGATCCGCCTGGGCGACAAGTCGCACAAGTACCGCAAGAACCAGGCGGTGCTCGTGACGATCGGCTATCAGCACTCGCCGCGCGAGAAGGTCTTCACCGCCGTGATCGACTCGGTCGAGGTCAAGCGCGTCAAGGAGCTGTCGCCGCGCGACATCGAGCACGACAACCCCGAGTTCCGCCGCACCGAGGAGATGGTCCACTTCCTCGAGCAGATCTACGGGCGCGACGTGACGCTCGACGACACCGTGACCGTCGTGCGCTTCTCGCAGATCGTCGAGAACCCGCCGACGATGACCGAGCGCCTGCACGGCATCGGCGGCGCGCAGAACTGACACCGGCGGGCGCGCCGCGCCCCGAGGCGGTCAGAACGGCGGGAACGAGTGCGTCGGGTCGACGCCCGGCGCGACCGAGGCGGTCGGCTTCGTCCAGTCCGGCGGCGGCGGCGCGGTCACGACCGCGGGCCGCTCCGAGGGCATGCGCGACGCGCCGACGATCACCAGCGCGCCGGCGAGCGCGACCCACGCGCCCCAGCGCAGCGAGATGAGCTCGCTCGGACCCGGGCGGTCGACCATCTGCAGCAGCGTCGTCGCGATCGCGCCGCCGCCGGCGGCGACGACGACGTCCATGCGGGCGACGACGGCCGCGAACAGCGCGACGACCGCGCACGCGAACAGCACGACGTCGGCCTTCTCGAAAGCCTGCCAGGCGGTCGCCTCGATGTGCGTCGGGATGACGGTCAGCAGCTGGCGGGCGACGTCGCCGAGCACGCCGGGCAGCTGGCCGGTCTGCGCGCCGAGCGCGCGCTTGGCGGCCGGCCCGAAGTCGATCGCGTACCAGGGCGCCCACAGCGAGCCGGCGACCGCGATCGCGCCGGCCCCGATGACGGTCGTGCGCGTGTCGTCCATGAACACGTGATCGGCCGCCGCGCGACGACACCGCAACGCGCGGTGGCCGGACTCGACGCACGATCGAGTGCGCCCGCGCCGACGCGCGCTCACGCGATCGTCCGCGGGCGTCGATGAGACGAGGATGGCCCCGACCTCGCCGCAGCGCCCGCGCGCTCGCCGTCCCCCTCCCACCGCCGTCGCGATCTGCGCGCTGCTCGCGCTCGCGACCGTCGCACCGGCCGCGCAGGCGCTCACCGGCGAGGGGGCGGTCGCCGCGCTGAACGCCCAGCGCGAGGCCAACGGCATTCCCGGCGGCATCGTCCACGTCCCCGAGTGGTCGGGCTGGTGCGCCCTGCACAACGCCTACCAGCGGACCAACCGGACGCTGACCCACGACGAGTCGCCGTCGGCGCCGGGCTACACGCCCGAGGGCGCGCGCGCCGGCCGCAGCTCGGTCCTGTCGTCGGACAACAGGTGGGACGCGGTAAACCCGTGGGAGGACGCGCCGATCCACCTGCACCAGATGCTCGCCCCGCGGCTTGACGCGATGGGCATCGACGTCGCCCCCGCCGGCTACACGTGCGCGACGACGCTGCTGTCGCTCAACCGTCCCGCGCCGGCCGTCGACACCATCTACGCCTATCCGGGCGAGGGCACGCGCTACCGCTTCGAGGAGTCCGCCGGCGAGTCGCCCTTCACGCCCGGCGAGCTCGTCGGCATCCCCTCCGGGACGAAGACCGGCCCCTACCTCTACCTGTCGGTCGACGGGCCCGGCCTGTATCCGCTGGCGAAGGCGCGCATGACCGAGGCGACGCTCGTCGGGCCCGACGGCCCCGTCGAGGTGCGACCCGTCGACAACACGACGCCCGGCATCGGGGGCTACATCCCGACCGGCGGCGAGCTGATCGCGCTGCATCCGCTGCGGCCGCGGTCGAGCTACACCGCCCACGTGCGCTTCGAGGTCTCCAACTTCTTCGAGTCGACGTCGCGCGTCGTCGAACGGACGTGGTCGTTCGCCACGCTGCGCCTGGATCCGAAGACGACGATCGACGCGAACGTCGGCTCCGACCGCTACGGCGAGGGCTCGGACGTCCTGCTCGACAGCCTGTCGGACGCCTCCGCGACCGTGCGGGCGACACGGCCCGCCACGGGCGAGGTCCGCACGTTCACGGTCCGCACGCACGACCGCCACGAGATGGGACTGGCGGCGGGCCGCTGGCAGCTGTGCGTCGGGCAGCCCGCGACGGCCGACTACGAGGGCCATGCGAGCTGCCTCGAGGAGCTCGTCGACGTGCCGCTGCCGGTCGCCGACGTCGTCTCGCTGCACCCCGCCAAGCGCACGCGCACGAGGATCAGCATCCCGATCCACGCCGGCGCGCTGCTCGCCGGCCACCGGCTCGACGTCACGATCCTGCCGCTGAAGGTCAGCTGCGCGCGGCGCGCCACGCGCGCGAGCGAACGCTGCCGGCACGCGCCGCAGTGGGCGCGCAAGCGCCACCGCACGATGGCGGCCGCGTCGGTGCAGCGCTTGCGCCTCGCGCGGCCGAAGGGCCTCGACGCCGTCAGCATCCGCATCCGCAGCTCGGCCTTCGTCGCCGGCGACGTGACGGTGCGCGCGGCGAACGTCGAGGGCCACTACCACCGCTAGGCGGACCCTCCGCAGCGGCTTCGCTGGCACTCCTGCGCCGCGAGTGCCAACTGCGCTATCGTGCGTCGAAGCCGTTGGCACTCTGGACGTGAGAGTGCCAATGGGATTCGTCCCACCACTCTGGAGGTCAGCACAACATGAAGCTCAAGCCCCTGGGCGACCGGCTCATCGTGCGGGCGATCGAGGAGGAGGAGACCACCGCGAGTGGCCTCGTCCTGCCCGACACCGCGAAGGAGAAGCCGCAGAAGGGTCTGGTCATCGCCGTCGGCGCCGGCAAGTTCGACGAGGACGGCGAGAAGCGCATCCCGCTCGACGTGGCCGAGGGCGACGAGGTCCTCTACTCGAAGTACGGCGGCACGGAAATCAAGGTCGACGGCGAGGAGCTGCTCGTGCTCCGCGAGTCCGACGTTCTCGCCAAGATCA
>JAWVGK010000307.1:0-6192 GCA_033855155.1 Solirubrobacteraceae bacterium
AGGAAGTACGTCGTGTCGCGCTCATCTGTCTCGGTGAGCAGGAACGCCCTCCCGTACTGCGCCGGCGCGTCGGCGAGGATCCGCGAGATCGAGAGGTACTCGACAAGCCAGTAGCCGCTGGTCTTCATGTGCCAGTAGAAGAGCGCGCGGGCCGTGCGGCCGTTTGCCGTCCTCGAACGGATGGTCGTGGGCGAGCCAGAAGTGGAGCAGGATCGCGCGGACCACGGGATGGACGAAGCGCTCCGAGTCCGCTGGCTCGTTGGCGAACTCACACAGCGCTCGGAGCCGATCCGGTAGCTGCTCGGCTGGAGGCGGCCTATGGACGACGCGACCATCCTGCCGATCCATGACGACGATGCGCTCCTCGTCAGGCGCCTGAAGACGACCTGCTGCGCTCGGATCGTCGAGCGTCCCGTCCGTCAGAACGCGATGCAGTTCGAGGATCATCTCCGGCGTCAGCGTCCTGCCCATGTCGCGCATGAACTGCAGCGCGCGGTAGTTGTTGAGGATCATGCGCTCGCTGCGGTCCTTCGGCTCGCGGCCGGATCGCAGCAGATCCTTCGCGGCCTGGCGGCTCGTGGTGGCGCCTTCGAGCTGGCTCGATCGGATCGCCTCCTCCATGAGGGAGCTCACGAGGTAGTGCTGGCGCGCCTGATCGTCTGCAGTTACGACCTCGGGCATCGCGGTCTCGCCGCTGCATCGCTGGTCGGTGAAGTGCAGCAGTCGAAGGATGGGATCCGGCGTGCCGTAGACGAAGGGCCGACCGTCAACATCCGCGAGCGGCAGCGGCCGAAGACCCGGCCGCCGCCCCCACTTGATGAGAAACCACTACTCCTCGTGCGTGAAATCACGCGGCGGCGTCAGATGCCGGAGCTTGTCCCAACGGATATAGCCGGTGCCGTCCTCGGTGACTCCGGACAGCGCGATCTCCATGAGCCGTCCCCGGTGCTCTTCGTCGGTCATGGCGTGGACATCGGGCGGTGGCGCTACGTACATACGAACTCCAAATGTTCCAAGCAACTCCAAGTCCTTGGAGTCTTGCCCATGATCCCAATGTTTGGACATCCTTGGAGTTCGCTTGGAGTTCGCGACATGAACGCTGCGCTAGCGTCCCGTGTCATGGCCGTCACGATCCCGGACGCGACGCAGCAGATCGACTACGGCGACCTCTACGCGCGCTGGGAGCGCGGCAACTGGTCGGCCACCGAGATCGACTTCACGCAGGATCGCCACGACTGGGTGCACGCATTCACGCCCGAGCAGCGGCGTGGGGCGCTGTGGCTGTACTCGCTGTTCTTCCACGGCGAGGACGCCGTCGCCGACAACCTGTCGCCGTACATCGACGCCGCGCCGATGGAGGAGCAGAAGTACTTCCTCGCGACGCAGCAGGTCGACGAGGCGCGCCACGCGGTCTTCTTCCATCGCTTCATGCACGAGGTCGTCGGCGTCGGCGACGGGTCGTTGGCGGGGGCCATGCACGCCACGCGCCAGCACCTGAACTGGGGGCACCGGACGCTGTTCGCGCGCCTGGACGCGATGGCCGACGAGCTGCGGCGCGACCACTCGCCGCGCAAGCTCGCGGCGGCCGTGACGCTGTACCACGTCGTCGTCGAGGGAACGCTCGCCCAGCCCGGCCAGCACCTCATCGAGAGCTCGCTGGAGGCGCTCGACCTCATGCCCGGCTTTCGCGAGGGGATCCGCCACGTCGCGCTCGACGAGCAGCGCCACATCGCGTTCGGCGTGCGCCTGCTCGCCGACCTCTACGCGGCCGACCCGCGCGGCACGCAGGAGGCGATCGTCGACATCATCCGCGAGGTCACGCAGTACACCCTCAGCGTGCCGATCCCGCCCGGCTGGGACAGCTCGTACACCGAGTGCTTCGGCTTCTCGCTGGAGGACCTCTACGAGGAGGGCGCGCGCTCCAACGAGGCGCGGCTGCGGGCGGTCGGGCTGCCGCTCGACGAGATCGCGCACTTCCCGTTTCCGATGAGCATCCCGCCGCGCGAGCGCGGCGTGTGGGCGCTGACGCTGCTGCGAGCCGGGCTGCTGGGCCAGCGCAACGGCCCGATCGGGCGCGACGCGCGGACGCTGCGCATCCTCTTCGACCTGCTGGCGCGCAACGCGCGCGGCGAGGAGGTCCCGCGCGGTACGACGATCCAGTGGGAGTTCCGCGACATGGAGCCGTGGCACCTGCTGCTCGACGGCGTCGTGAAGACCGCCGTGCAGGGCCGCGTCGCGAAGCCGACCGTGCGGCTGCGGATGCGCTTCGACGACTTCGCCGACGTCGTTGCGCGGCGGGCGGACCCCGCGCTGCTCGTCGCGCGCGGGCGGATGCGGCCGTGGGGCGATCCGCGCGTGCTGCTGAAGCTGCAGCGGCTGTTCGCGTAAGGAGCCTCGGCAGCGTCGCGCGGACGCGTCGACGGGGTAGGGTCCAGCTCGAATGCTGCGCCAGGGTCCCATCTCTCGCTTCATGCACGGCGTCATCGAGTACGCCGCGGGCATCCTGCTGATCGCGGCACCGTTCCTGTTCGGCTTCGAGGACGGCGCGGCGACCGCCGTGGCGATCATCGCGGGCGTCGTCGCGCTCGTGATCGCCGCGAGCACCGAGGGCGCCAGCTCGATGATCGACTCGATCCCGATCTCCGTTCATGTGCTGCTGGACTTCGCCTTCGCCGCCGTCCTGCTCGCGTCGCCGTTCCTGTTCGCCTTCACCGACGAGAGCGCACCGACGGCGTTCTTCATCGTGCTCGGCGTCGCGCACCTGCTGGTCACGATCGGCACGCGCTTCAAGGCGCCCAAGTAGGGGGGCGAACTTCGGTCGCGTGTCGATCGTGACCGGTATGCGGTCACGTTCGACACGGCGGCGCGGATCGCGGCCACGCAGCACGGGCGCGTGACGCGGGCGCAGCTGCTGGCGGCGGGCGTCGACGCGCATCGGATCCGGCGCTGGCTCGCCGACGCGGACGGCGGCCGAGCTCGTGGCGCACGCGGGCTGGACGTGCGCGTGTCGAAAAGTGAGGGCGAGTTCAGGTGCACCACCCCTGACGTGGTGAAGGTTGGCAGGAGCGACGAACCTGCGTGATCGCCCCCCTCATTTCAAGCAGCCAACCACGCCGCCCGGATAACGATGGTGCACCGACCCGTTGAGACCGCCAGTGCTGTGCGGTCAGGAATCGACACACGACGCGCACAAGGCTCGGCGAGCATCCGCATCGCGATGCCGTCGCCGGATCACGTCGACGACGACCTCGGGCTCGGCGCGCAGGTGCAGGACGCCGGCGAGTGGGTCGTGACACGACGAAG
Organism: Solirubrobacteraceae bacterium; assembly: GCA_033855155.1. Lineage (GTDB taxonomy): Bacteria > Actinomycetota > Thermoleophilia > Solirubrobacterales > Solirubrobacteraceae > CADCVQ01. Next base: position 3,304 of record JAWVGK010000307.1, read on the forward strand.
GCGCCCCGCAGGGCGCCCTCGATCAGGCCGGGATGCTCGAGCCGCGGCTCAGGCGGGTGGCGGGTCGGAGGGCGTGGTGTTCGAGCTGTAGTCGAACTCCTCCTCGGCGCCGAAGAGCGCGTCGAGCACCTTGTTGCGCAGCCCCTCGCTGGCGGCGAGCGCGACCGCACCGCCGATGATGGCCACGAGCAGCAGCCGCCCGATGCCGCCCTTGCGCTTGGCCTTCGCCGGCGTCGCGCCCTTCGGCGCGTCGCGCAGGGCCGCGCTCGCGTCGCGCAGCGCGTCGGCCGAGCGCTTGAACTCCCTGTGCAGCTTCTTGTCGTCGAGCAGGGTCTTGGCCGGGGCCTTGCCGTTGTTCAGCCGCGCGTAGGCGTTGCGTGCCGCCTCGACGGCCACGACCATGTTGTCTCGCAGCACCTCGTCCTGGATGATGCGCTGCACGTACGGATTGCGGCCGGCGCTCCTGGCCGCCGACGCGGCGGCTTCGGCCTTGTCCTTCGCTGCCATGGGTGTCACCTCTGGTCGCTTGACTGTCGCTTACTGCGAGCATATACCCGGTCGCCGTTGCGCCCAGCAGCGTCGCGCGGGCGCGACGGGGACGGCGGCGGCGGCGCGGCGGGCTCGAGCGCCAGCTCGAGCACATCGTCGATCTGCTCGACGAACTGAAACTCGAGCTTCGTTCGCAGGTGCTCGGGAATCTCGTCGGTGTCGGGCTCGTTGAGCTCGGGGGCGATGATCGTCGAGATGCCGTTGCGCTGCGCGGCGAGCGCCTTGTCCTTCAGGCCGCCGATCGGCAGCACCTGCCCGGTGAGCGTCATCTCGCCGGTCATCGCGACGTGGTCGCGCACGTGGCGGCCCGACAGCAGGGAGACCAGCGCGGTCGCGATCGTGATGCCGGCGCTCGGCCCGTCCTTCGGGATCGCGCCGGACGGCACGTGGATGTGCACGTCGTGGTGCTTGAACCAGTCCGAGGGCAGCTCGGGCGCGACCGACGACAGGTGCCCGCGCACGTAGGACATCGCCGCCTGGGCGGACTCCTTCATGACCTCGCCGAGCTGGCCGGTGATCTGCAGCTCGCCGTCGCCGTCCATCGCCGACGCCTCGACGAACAGCACGTCGCCGCCGACCGGCGTCCACGCCAGCCCGGTCGCCACGCCGGGGGCCTGGGTGCGCCGGCGCGCCTCGGCGTGGAAGCGCGGGCGGCCGAGCAGCTCGCGGACGCGCTCGGGGGTGATGGCGGTCTTGGCCGGCCTGCCGCCGTCGGCCGACTCGGCGACGGTCCGGGCGACCTTGCGGCACAGGCTGCCGATCTCGCGCTCGAGCTGGCGCACCCCGGCCTCGCGCGTGTAGTCGGCGATCACGCGCCGCAGCGCCCGGTCGCCGATCGAGATCCACGACTTCTTGAGGCCGTTGCGCTCGATCTGGCGGGGCACGAGGTAGCGCTTGGCGATCTGGAGCTTCTCGTCCTCGGTGTAGCCGGCGAGCGGGATGACCTCCATCCGGTCGCGCAGCGGCCCGGGCACCCGGTCCAGGTCGTTGGCCGTGCACACGAACATCACGCGCGAGAGGTCGAACGGGACGTCGAGGTAGTGGTCGCGGAACGACGAGTTCTGCTCGGGGTCGAGCACCTCGAGCATCGCGCTCGACGGGTCGCCGCGGAAGTCCGAGCCCATCTTGTCGATCTCGTCGATCATGAACAGCGGGTTGCGCGAGCCGGCGTCGCGCAGCGCGCGCAGGATCACGCCGGGCATCGCGCCCACGTAGGTGCGACGATGCCCGCGGATCTCGGCCTCGTCGCGGACGCCGCCGACGCTGATGCGCTCGAACTTGCGGCCCAGGGCCCGCGCGATCGAGCGGCCCAGCGACGTCTTGCCGACGCCCGGCGGCCCGATGAAGCAGAGGATCGAACCCCTCGCGTCCGGCTTGAGCTTGCGCACGGCGAGGAACTCGAGGATCCGGTCCTTGACCTGCTCGATGTCGTAGTGGTCGGCGTCGAGGACCTCGCGGGCGTGCGCGAGGTCGAGGTTGTCCTCGGTCGCGGCGGTCCAGGGCAGGCTGGCGATCCACTCCAGGTAGGTGCGGATCACACCGTGCTCGGCGGCCTGCGGCGGCAGGTTCTCGAGCCGCTTGAGCTCGCGGTCGGCCTGCTTGCGCACCTCCTCGGGCAGCTCGATCGCCGCGAGCTGCTCGCGCAGCTCGTAAGCCTCCGCGGCCGACTCGTCGAATTCCCCCAGCTCGTCCTGGATGGCCTTGAGCTGCTGGCGCAGCACGAACTCGCGCTGGCCCTTCTCTATCTCGCCCTGGACCTGCGTCTGGATCTGCGTGCCGATCGAGATCACCTCGAGCTCGCGCGCCAGCAGCTCGACGAGGCGGCGCATCCGCTTGGCGACGTCGACCTCCTCGAGCAGTCCCTGCTTCTCCTCGAGGCTCAGGCGCAGCGCGCCGGCGATCAGGTTCGACAGCGCCCCCGGGTCGTCGATGTTCGCCACCGCGAGCTGGAGCTCCTCGGGCAGGTAGGGCACCTCCTCGACGATTCGCGTGAACGTCTGCTGGACGTTGCGCTTGAGCGCCTCGAGCTGGTTGGCCGCGCCGGACACCACGTCGGGCAGCTCGGTGATCTCGGCGACGAGGTAGGGCTGCTCGCTCACCCACCGCGACAGCCGCACGCGCTGGGCGCCCTGGACGAGGATCCGCAGCGTCCCGTCGGGGACCTTGAGCATCCGCGCCACCACGCCGACAACGCCGACATCGAAGAGCTGGTCGGGCGCGGGCTGCTCGACCGAGCCGTCGCGGCTGGCGACCATGACCAGCATCCGGTTGCCGGCGAGCGCGTCGTTGACGAGCTGGACGGAACGTTCCTGCCCCACGGCCAGCGGGGTCAGGGTGTCG
>JAWVGK010000308.1:0-7886 GCA_033855155.1 Solirubrobacteraceae bacterium
GAGGCGCGCGTCAGCGCGCGCAGCTTCGCGATCCGCGCCAGCGCGTCGGCCACGCGCTCGGGCGAGATCTTGCGGCTGCGCACCGCGGCGACGACCGCGCGGTAGGCCTCGTCCTGCTGGGCGCGACCGCCGGGCACGATCAGCAGGTCGACGCCGGCCTTCAGCGCCTCGATCGCCGCCTCGCCGACGCTGCCGCCGGTCGTCGCCGTCGTCGCGACGAGGTCGGCCGACACGATCGCGCCGTCGAAGCCGATCCGGTCGCGCAGCTCGTCGACGGCGTCGGGCAGCAGCGTCGCGGGCGTGACGCTGTCGTACGCGGCGTAGATCGCGTTGGACATCTGGATCGCCGGCACGGCCCGCGCGCCGGTCGCGACCGCCTCGAACGGCGTCATGTCGGACTTGCGCAGCTCGTCGAGGCTCAGCCCGACCGGCGCGGGCCCGGCCGCGGGATCCTGCGACGCGGCGCCGTCGCCGGGAAACGGCCCGGCGACCGCGACGACCTTCGACTGGCGATACGCCGACACGTACGCCTTGACGGCGCTGACGACGCGCGGCGGCCGGTCGGAGAACGCGCGGCCCTGGCCCGGGCCGCCCGCGACCGCGATGTCGGCGTTCGGCGACAGGTTCATGCCGACGCCGAGCGCGCGCAGCTGGCGGCCCGCCGCGAGCGCCGCGGCACGCGTGCCCTTGCGCGCGTTGCCGACGTCCACCTGCGCGATCGGCGCGAGGTTGCCGAACGCGTTGAAGGCGCCGCCCTCCTGCGAGGCGCCGACGATCGGCGCGGGATGGCCGGCGTCGCGTGCCGTGCGCTGCAGCGCCACGGTCAGCGCCGACAGCTGCTGCGGCTCGGTGTAGTTGGCGTCGGTCAGCAGCACGCCGCCGTAGGCGCGCGCCTTCAGGCGCTCGAAGAACTCGGCGCTCGCGTCGATGCCGCGGAAGCCGACCATGAACAGCCCCGCGGCGCCGGTCTGCGGCGCGCGGGCGAGGGCGTCGGCGCTCGGCGCGGCGGGATCCGCGCCGCCGCGCACGCTCCGCACGCGCGCGCCGAGCACCGGCGCGAGCGTGTCCATCAGCGTCCCGCCGGAGCCGCTGCCGCGCTCGTCGCCGAAGCGCGAGCCGGCCTCGACGACCGGCGCGTCGTCGCCGCCGCGCCCGAACAACAGGTAGATCCCGCCGCCCAGCAGCAGCACGACGACGGCTCCGAGAATCGCCAGTCGTCTCACTCGCTAGCCTCCGAGCCCGTTATGGCAGGCACAGTCGTCATGAAGTTCGGCGGGACGTCCGTCGCCGACGCCGAGCGCATCAAGCGCGCGGCGCAGCGGATCGTCGCCAAGCGCGAGGCCGGCAATCGCGTCGTCGCGGTGCTCAGCGCACGCGGCAAGACGACCGACGCGTTGATCGCCGACGCGTTCGAGATCTCGCCCCAGCCCGACCCACGCGAGATGGACATGCTCCTGTCGACGGGCGAACGCCAATCGTGCGCGCTGTGCGCGATGGCGATCAACGACCTCGGACACCGCGCGATCTCCCTGACGGGTTCACAGGCCGGCATCGTGACAGACACGTCCCACACGAAGGCGCGCATCCTAGACGTGCGCGCCGATCGAATCCGCGTTGCCCTCGACGACGACGCGGTCGTGCTCGTCGCCGGCTTCCAGGGCGTGTCCACCGCCAAGGACGTCACGACGCTCGGCCGCGGCGGCTCGGACACGACCGCGGTCGCGCTCGCGGCGGCGATCGGGGCCGACGTCTGCGAGATCTACACCGACGTCGCGGGCGTCTTCAGCGCCGACCCGCGGGTCGTGCCCGACGCCCGCAAGCTGCCGGTCGTGTCGTTCGAGGAGATGCTCGAGATGTCCGCTTCGGGCGCCGGCGTGCTGCAGCTGCGCTCGGTCGAGTACGCCCGCAACCACGGCGTCCGGATCCATTGCCGCTCGAGCTTCTCCGACGCGCCCGGGACCGTCGTCGGCGACGACGCGGATCCGGCTGCGGACCCCCGGCCGGCGATCACCGCCGTCACGCACTCGACCGACGAGGCGCGCGTGACGCTCGAGCACGTCCCCGACGCCCCCGGCATGGCGGGCCGCATCGCGACCGTGCTCGCCGACGCGAACGTCAACATCGACATGATCATCCAGAACGAGCCGGTCGCGGCGGGCGCGGGCGCCGACATGTCGTTCACCGTGCCGCGCGCCGACCTGCGCGACGCGCTCGGCGCGCTGTCGCAGCTCGCCGACGATCTCGACATCGCGATCACGACGGACGAGACCGTCGGCAAGATCTCCGTCATCGGCGAGGGGATGAAGACGCTGCCCGGCGTCGCGGCGTCGGTCTTCTCGACGCTCGGCGACGAGCGGGTCAACATCCAGATGATCGCGACGTCGCCGATCAAGATCTCCTGCGTCATCGACCAGGCCAGCGTGCCGGACGCCGTGCGTGCGCTGCACCGGGCGTTTCTCAGCTGAGCGCGGTCAGCCGACGAGCAGCTCGCGCGTGCGATCGGGGCCGATCGACAGCATGAGCGTCGGCAGGCGCGGGCCCGCGTCGCTCGCGCACAACAGCTGGTAGAGCGCCTTGAAGAACGTCCGCTGGGCCGCCTTGAGCTCGGGGCTCGGCGGCGCGTCGCGCGCCACGCCGAGCATGTTCTTGGGGATCGCGTAGACGAGCGCGGTCAGGCCGTCCAGCGACCACGCGCCGTCGAGGCCGGCCGCGAGCTCGCGCACGCCGGCGCGCGCGGCGTCGTCGAGCGCCTCCCACGTCGCCCGGTCGAAGCCGTCGCGAACGTTCGTGCGCTGCTCGGTGGGCAGCAGCTCGACGTACGCGATCGCGCACGACAGGCGCGGCTCGAGCTGCTCGAGCAGCTGCTCGACGGACCGCACCGGCTCGTCGAGGTGCTGCGCGACGATGCGTCCGATCTGCTCGCGGTTGCCCTGCGTGAGGTCGGCCGCGGCGGCCAGCAGGCGAAACGACACGCGCCGCTCGGTGCTCGCGACGTCGCGCGCGGAGGAGCGCACCGCGATCGCGTACATCGCCGCGTCGGCGGGGCCGGCGTCGGGCTCCTGCGCGCGCGCCGCGAAGCGGTCCCACTCGTCGTAGAGCTTCTGCACGCCCTTCGGCGACAGGTCGATCGCGAAGCCCTGCGACGGCAGCCGGCGGATGTACAGCCAGCGCACGATCGCCGGCTCGAGCAGCCGCAGCGCATCCGCCGGCACCGGCGCGCCGCCGGCCGAGCCCGACAGCTTGCCGCCGACGCCGGCGAGCGACACGAACGAGTAGACCGTCGAGTGCGGCGCCTCGCCGCCGAAGACCTCGCGCACGAGCGTGCGCCCGACGGTGAAGCTGCCCGTCGGCGCGTGATGATCCTCGCCGGCCGGCTCGAAGGCGACGCCTTCGTAGGCCCAGCGCATCGGCCAGTCGACCTTCCACACGAGCTTGCCGCTGATGCGCGCGCCGTCGGCGAGGCTCATCGTGCCGGCGTGGCCGTGGCGGCAGCGGTAGGTCACGGCTTCGTCCTCGTAGCCCGTGACCTGGGTGTCGTCGCGACCGCAGGTCTCGCAGAAGGGCTTGAACGGGAAGTACTCGCGGCGGCGCCGCTCGACGGGCTCGTCGTGGCGGCCGGAGGTCTGCTGCGCGGCGAGCGTGTCGAAGATCAGCTCGCGGGCGTCGATCGCGCGCCGGATCTCGGCGTTGTAGGCGCCGACGGGGTAGCGCTGGGACTGGCGCACCCCGTGCATCTCGACGCCGAGCTCGGTCAGCGCGTCGGTCAGCTCGCGCATCCAGTGCTCGGCGTAGGAGCCGGCGTCGGGGTGAAACGGGTCGGGGATCTCGGCGAGCGGCCTGCCGACGTGCTGCTCGAACGACGCGTCGACGCCGGCCGGCACCTTGCGCAGGCGGTCGTAGTCGTCCCACGACTGCAGGTGCACGACATCGTGGCCGCGAGCGCGCAGCGCCTCGGCGACGAGGTGCGTCGTGAAGACCTCGCGCATGTTGCCCATGTGGATCGGCCCCGACGGCGAGATGCCCGACGCGCAGACGATCGGCCCGTGGTCGGGAGCGACGCGCGCCTCGATCTCCTGCGCCAGGCGCTCGCTCCAGAGTGCCGCCTGCGTGGCCGGCAGATCGGGGGAGGAGGGCTCGGACGGCGGTTTCACGGTGTCCCCAACCGTAGCGTTCGCTACCGTTGGAAGGCCGATGGAGCAGCCGCTGATCACCGCCGTCACGCACTCGACCGAGGAGGCTCGCGTCACGCTGAAGGACGTCCCGCACAGCCCGGGCCTCGCGGGACGGATCGCGACGGCGCTCGCCGACGGCGCGGTCAACATCGACATGATCATCCAGAACGAGCCGGTCTCCGCGGGCACGCGCGCGGCCATCTCGTTCACGATCCCGCGCTCGCGGCTCGATGCCGCACACCAGGCGCTGGCGCCGCTCGAGCGCGAGCTCGGGATCGAGGCCTCCAGCGACGAGGCGATGGGCAAGGTGTCGGTCGTCGGCGCGGGGATGAAGTCGCACCCCGGCGTCGCGGCGAAGGTCTTCACGGTGCTCGGCGACGAGGGCGTCAACATCGAGATGATCGCGACGTCGCCGATCAAGATCTCGTGCGTCATCGCCGGCGAGCACGTGCCCGCGGCGGTGCGCGCCCTGCACACCGCCTTCGAGCTGTCGGGCCCGGACACGATCCGGCCCGAGCGGCCGTTCGGGGAGTTCGCATGAGCGGCGTGCGCGTCGCGGTCGTCGGCGCCACCGGCGCGGTCGGCACGGTCATGCTGCGGCTGCTGCGCGAGCGCGCGTTTCCGGCGACGGAGATCGTCCCGTTCGCCTCCGAGCGCTCCGTCGGGCGCGAGCTCGACGGCGGGCTGGTCGTCGCGGCGCTGAACGACGAGAACATCCAGGGCTTCGACCTGGCGCTGTTCTCCGCGGGCGCGACGCGCTCGCGCGAGTGGGCGCAGCGGTTCGTCGACGCGGGCGCCGTCGTCGTCGACAACTCGAGCGCGTTTCGCAAGGACCCCCTGATCCCGCTCGTCGTCTCGGAGGTCAACCCCGGCGCGCTCGACGGGCACCGCGGCATCGTCGCCAACCCGAACTGCACGACGATGGTCGCGATGCTGCCGCTGAAGGCGCTGCACGACGGCTTCGACCTGCGCGCGATGGTCGCGACGAGCTTCCAGGCAGCCGGCGGGGCGGGGCAGAAGGGCATCGACGAGCTGGCGGGGCAGATCGCGCCGCTGGCCGCGGACGTCACGCAGCTGTGCGAGGACGGTGCCGCCGCCGCCGCGAAGGTGTCGCACGAGGTCCACGAGGCGACGCTCGCCTTCAACGTCGTGCCGCTGCTCGGCTCGGTCGGCGAGGGCGGCTACACCGACGAGGAGCTCAAGCTGCGCGACGAGTCGCGCAAGATCCTCGCGATCCCCGACCTGGCGGTCTCGCCGACGTGCGTGCGCGTGCCGGTCATGGTCGGCCACGGCGTCGCCGTGCGAGCGACGTTCAGGCACGAGGTCGACCTCGACCGCGCGCTCGAGCTGCTACGCGGATTCCCGAACCTCGTCGTCGACGACATCCCGACGCCGCTGGCCTACGCCGGCCGCGACGAGGTCGCCGTCGGGCGCATCCGCCGCGACCTCGGCGACCCGCACGCGCTGAACTTCTTCGTCGTCGGCGACAACCTGCTCAAGGGCGCGGCGCTGAACACCGTGCAGCTCGCCGAGTCGCTGTGCGAGCGCGGCCTCGTCGGCGCGCGCGTGTCCTGAGCCGCGGTAGCGTCTTTTCGCCCGACTGTGTGGGGGCGCCGCCCGCACCATGACCGACATCACCGCCAAGGGATCGTCGTGGCCGCTGCTCGTCGCGACCGTCGCGCTGCTGGCGTCGCTCGCGCTGGCGTTCTGGTTCGTCGACCCGCTGCGCAGCGTGTTGACGGCAGCGATCGACGGCGACGGCGCGCTCGTGCGCTCGCGCACGCAGGCGCTCGGCGCCGCCGGCGCGCTCGTGCTGCTCGCGCTCGTGCTCACCCACGCGGTGATCCCGTACCCCGCCGAGCTGACGACCGCCGCAGCCGGCTACGTCTACGGCTTCGGGCTCGGCCTCGGGCTGATGATGGTCAGCTGGTTTCTGACCGCGCTGCTGGCTTACGAGCTCGCACGCGGGCCGGGGCGTCGCGTGACCCGCCGCATCGTCGGGGCGCGCCGCCTCGCGACGGCCGAGCGCTACGTCGACCGCGGCGGCCCCACCGGCCTGATCGCGGCGCGCTTCGTGCCGCTGATCCCGTTCAACGCCGTCTGCTACGCGGCCGGGATCACCGGCGTGGCGCGGCCGCGCTACGCGTGGACGACGGCGATCGGGATCGCGCCCTTCTGCATCGTCGTCACGTACCTCGGCAGTCGCCTCCAGACCGTCAGCCCGACGGACTGGCGGCTGTGGCTGCTGGCGGTCGTGCTGCTGACGGCGCTGTTGCTCGCGCACCGGCTGCTGCCGTCGCCGGGCGACTGAGCGGCGCGCTCAGCGCGACAGGCTCGACAGCTCGCGGCGGCTGCGCACGCCGAGCTTGCGAAAGACGCTGCGCGCATGGGTGCGCACCGTCTCGACGCTGACCGACAGCCGCGCGGCGATCTCGCCGTTGGAGCGCCCGAGCAGCAGCTCGGCGAAGACGTCGGCCTCGCGCGGCGTCAGCACGTCGTGGCCGGCCACCGCGCTCACGCCGCGCGGCAGGACGTGCAATCCGCGGGACGCGAGGTGGATCGTCGTCAGGACGTCGCGGCTCTCGACGTCGCGGCCGAGGCACGCGCTGGCGCCGAGCGCCAGCAGCTGGTTGCACTCGCTGGGCGTCGGGTTCGTCGCGAGCACGAGCAGCTGGGTCGTCGGATGCGCGGCGTGCAGGTGGCGGACGTCGCTCGGCGTCGTGAGCGCCGCGAGGTTGAGGATCGCGACGAGCGGCTCGTGCTCGGAGATCGTCGAATCGAGCCGGTCGGCCGTGACGTCGCTGGCGACGATGCGCATGTTCGGGTCGTCGCCGATGAGGCTGCGCAGCCCGGCGGCGATGAGGTCCTCGAAGCGTGCGAGCAGGATCGTGATTGGCACCCGGGCGTCCATTACGCGGTCTTATCGGCAGCCGCGTGCAAGAGGGTGAGCCTGGCCCTCACCCCAAGATCACCCGTCCGGGGGGACGACAGGAGGCTCGCGGTCCGCCACCATGACAAGCGTCAAGTGGGTCGAGCGAGGGCGACGGAACGCCAAGGCTCGAGGGGACGGCACTGCGGTGAACGGGAATTCTTCGCGGTGCTCCACGAACTTCCGGGGTCAGGCAATGGGGTACGGCAGGAAGAGGGCCCCTTCGGGCCCTCTTCTTGTTCATGGGCCTGAGGCGGCGGCGCGGTCATGGCACGCGTCGCCGCTGTTCCCGCGCTGTCTCTTCGGTGTTTCGTCGCAGAGCGCGCGTCCGCTGTGACGGCTTGGGCGCCAGGATCTCGCCCATGGAGATCGAAGTCCGAAAAAGGCGCGGTGGGCGCGCCTTTCCCGCGTCTCGATTGCGCGACCTCGTCGTGGCGGAGCTCGCGAGCGGTCAGCACGGCGTCGTCGCGCGGCGCCAGCTGCTGGGGCTGGGTCTCAGCCGCGATCAGGTGGCGCGCATGCGCGACGCGGAGCACCTGCACGACGTGCACGCCGGCGTCTACGCCGCCGGCCACCGTGAGCTGAGCGAGCGGGGGCGCTGGATGGCGGCGGTGCTGGCGTGCGGGCCGCACGCGCTGCTGAGCCACGCGCGTGCGCGGCGCTGTCGAGCATCCGCAGGACGTCGGTGAGCTACGTCGAGGTGACCGTGCCGACGCACCGCGGGAGGATCGACGGCGTCGGACCGTACGTCAGCCGCCGCGTCCAGCCGCAGGATCGCGACGCGA
>JAWVGK010000309.1:0-20344 GCA_033855155.1 Solirubrobacteraceae bacterium
TCCAGTCCGTGCCCGCGGCGGCCGCCTCGCGGCCCGCCCGGATCGCCCAGTCGACCGGGTTGTAGCGCGCGAGCGTGGAGATCCAATCGGGCATCAGCGCCGGCTGCATGAAGGCGCTCGACAGGAACGTCAGCGGCAGCTGCAGGAACGACACCGCGCCGATCAGGCTCTGGTCCTTGCGCGCGACGAGCGCGAGCGCGTTCGAGAGCGCGGCGAAGGCGGTCCCGAGCAGCCCCGCCGCCAGCACGAGCGCCGCGACGCCGAGCACGCCGCCGCCGAAGCGCACGCCGATCGCGAGCGCCATCGCGACGATGATCAGCGACTGGGTCGTGACGCCGACGAGGTTCGACAGCAGGCGCCCGCAGACCACCGACATGCGCGTGACGGGCGTCATCAGCAAGCGGTCGGTGACGCCGCGCTCGATGTCGTAGATCGTCGCCATCCCGCTCCAGCCGCTGGAGTAGAAGGCCGTCATCACGAGGACGCCGGGCACGAGGTATGCCTGGTAGTCGCCGCCCTGGAAGCCGGGGATGTCGGCCGTGCGCGCGAACAGCGCGCCGAACAGCAGCAGCCAGATCACCGGCTGCACGAGCGTCACGCCGACGAACCACGGCTGGCGCCAGACGTGCAGCAGGTCGCGCAGCGTCAGGGCGAACGTGTCGGCGACGGCGGTCATCGTGCGAGCTCCTCGACCCGCGGCGCGGCGACGATCGACGCGGACCCCGCCTCGGCGGCGGCGAACGAGCGCCCGGCGAAGCGCAGGTAGACGTCGTGCAGCGACGGGCGCGCGACGGTCACCGACGCGACGCCGATCGCGTGCGCGTCGAGCGCCGCGAGGACGGCGGGCACGGCGCGTGCGCCGTCGGCGGCGCGCGCGCGCAGGCTGCGCCCGTCGACGCGCACCTCGCGCAGGCCGTCGACGCGCGACAGCGCCGACGCGACGCTGCCGTCGACGGCGACGTCGCCGAGCTCGACGTGCAGCGCGTCGCCCTCGAGGCCGGCCTTCAGGTCGTCGGGCGCGCCCTGCGCGACGACGCGCCCGCGGTCGACGATCGCCAGCGCGGAGGCCAAGCGGTCGGCCTCCTCGAGGTAGTGCGTCGTGAGCAGGATCGTCAGGCCCTCCTCCTCGCGCAGGCGCGAGATCTCCGTCCACATCGACGCGCGGACCTCCGGGTCCAGCCCGGTCGTCGGCTCGTCGAGGAACAGGACCTTCGGCCGGTGGACGAGCCCCATGGCGATGTCCAGGCGCCGCTGCATCCCGCCGGAGTACGTGCGCGCAATGCGGCGAGCGGCGTCTCGGAGGCCGAGCTCCGACAGCAGCCGGTCGGCGCGGGTGGCGAGGTCGCGCCCGCGCAGGCCCTGCAGGCGCCCCTGCAGGAGGACGTTCTCGCGCCCGGTCAGCTCGGCGTCGACGCCCGAGCGCTGCGCGACGACGCCGATCGCGCGCCGCACCCGCGCCGGCTCGAGCGCGACGTCGTGGCCGGCCACCCGCGCCACGCCGCCGTCGGCGCGCGCGAGCGTCGTGAGGACCTTGACGGCCGTCGACTTGCCGGCCCCGTTGGGACCCAGCAGGCCGAAGATCGTGCCCTGCCGCACGTCGAACGTCAGCCCGTCGAGGGCCTGCACGTCGCCGTAGCGCTTGGTGAGGCCCACTGCCTCGATCATCGCCGCCTCCTAAGATGTCTTGTCATGCCGATAACTTAGCGAGTGAGATATTCACGTGTCAAGACAATCGAAGGGCGAGCTGATCGACGCGCTGACGCTCGAGCTGCGGGCCATGCGCGCCGCCGCCGATCAGCTCGACGACGCCGCCTGCCAGGCGCTGGGCATCAACCGCACCGACGGCCGCTGCCTGGACATCGTCGATCGCGAGGGGCCAGTCACGGCGGGCCGCCTCGCCGAGGCCGCTGGCCTGACGACGGCCGCCGTGACGGCGGTCGTCGACCGCCTCGCGAAGGCCGGCTACGCGCGCCGGCGCGGCGACCCGAGCGACCGCCGCCGCGTGCTCGTCGAGATCACGCCGCTGGCGCGCGAGCGCGCCGAGGCGATCTGGGGCCCGTTCGACATGCTTCACAGCGCGATCGGGCACTTCACCGTCGAGCAGCTCGAGCTGCTGCTGCGCTTCAACGAGCACGCGCGGGAGTACAACGAGCGGCGCGCGGCCGAGGTGCGGGCGCTGCGCTTCGACGCCGCCTGAGTCACGCCGGCGGCCCGAACCTGCGGCTGCGTCGCTCGCCGAGGTTCGATCCGCGCGCCGTACGAGCTCAGCGTCGCCGCACCGCGCGCGTGCGACCTCAGCGCCGCCGCACCGCGCGCGTGCGAGCTCGGCGCCGCCGCACCGCGCCGTGCGAGCTCAGCGCCGCCGCCACCGCGCGCAGCGAGCTCAGCGCCGCCGCACCGCGCGCAGCGACCGCAGCGCCACGCGCCCGAGCGGCCGCGCGCCGCTGCGCCAGCCACGCTCGCGATCCTTGTCGCGGACCGAGCGCAGGCGCGCGAGCGCGCGCCAGGCGTCGACGAGCGAGGCGTCGTAGGGCTGCCACCACGGCATCCGGCCGGCCGCCGGGTCCCACGTGACGAGCTTCGGCTCGACCGACGCGCGCAGGGCGACGGCGCCGCGCGCGCGCCCGATGCCGGCGCCGTGGACGGCACCCCACGGCAGCTGTGGCTCGGCGCGCGAGACGACGTGGTCGTTCATCCACACCATGCCGGCGCGGATCTCGCGCGCGACGCGCGCGCCCTTGTGCGGATCGGCCGTCCAGACGGAGGCGCCGAGCCCGCCGACGCCCGCGTTGCAGCGCGCGATCCCGTCGTGCTCGGAGTCGACGGCCTCGATCGCGATCCACGGCCCCGGCGCGTCCTCGCGCAGCAGCCGCGCGTCGGGCGCGACGCCCGTCAGCACCGCCGGCGCGAAGAAGGCGCCCGACAGCCCGTCGACGCTGACGGGCCCGCCGCAATGCAGCGTCGCCCCGCCCGCGACGGCGTCGTCGAGCAGCTCGACGAGCCGCGCGACGCGGTCGGCGGCGAGCAGCGGGCCGATCTCCGTGCGCGGGTCGCTGGGATGGCCGAGACGCAGCGCGCTCGCGCCCGCGACGACGCCGGCCGTGAAGCGCTCGGCCCGCTCGCGCAGGACGTAGGCGCGGGCGAGGCTGCCGCCCGACTGGCCGGCGTTCGCGAACGCGCCCCACAGCGCGCCGGCGACCGCACGCGGGACGTTCGCGTCGGCGAGCACGAGCATCGGGTCCTTGCCGCCGACCTCGATCGTCGCGCGCTTGAGCTCGCGCGCGCAGGCCTCGCCGACGTCGCGGCCGGCGACCGACGAGCCGGTGAAGCGCACGTGCGCGACCTCCGGCGCGGCCACCAGCGCGCGCGCCGTGCCCGCGCCGCCGTGGACGATCTGCAGCAGCCCCTCCGGCAGCCCGGCGCGGACGAACGCGCGGCCGATGCGCTCGGCAGCCAGCGCCGCCAACGGCGACGGGTGCAGGACCACCCCGTTGCCGCCCATCAGCGCGACGGCGACGTCGCCCAGCGGCGTCGCGAACGGCTCGGCGCCGGGCGTCAGGACGGCGACGACGCCGAGCGGCTCGAACGTCAGGCGCGCGCGCTTGACCGGCTGCAGCGAGCGCGACAGCCCGATGCGCTCGGCCGCGAGCACCCGCGGTCCCTGCTCGGCGAGCCACTGCAGCGTCTCGACGGCGGGCAGCAGCTCCATGCTCTGCGCCTCCGCCAGCGGGCGACCCTGCTCGGCGACGATGACCTGCGCGAGCTCGTCCCACTCGTCGATGACCGCCTGCGCCGCGCGCGTGAGGTAGCGCGCGCGGTCGCGCAGGCGCAGCTGCGCCCACAGCCGCTGGACCTCGGCGGCCTCCGCGACGGCGGCGGGGACGGCGGCCGGGTCGGTCGCCTGCAGCGTCGCGAGCTGCGCGCCGTCGATCGGGCTGACGGACTGCACCGGCGCGGCGGCGGTGGCGGGCACCGGCATCGTCGGCGATTGTAGGCCCCCGTCTCGGAGCATCGGCGCGCACGAGTAGGGACGCCGTTTCGCGAGCCCGGCGGACCGCACGGATCGTATCGACGCATCGCGTCCGGCAGCGGGCGACTTACGGTAACTGGACCCCACATCTGGAGCTACCGAAACCTACGTGATCGAGCACCGATCCCGTCTGTGACGCGACTCACAGCCAGAAGACGCCGCGTAGGCCACTGTGCACCGAGCGAAGCACATGACCCACCACGCCCGCCCGATGCGGCCAGTCCAGACCACGTGTCGCCGAAGGGCGAGCCGGCTGGACCAGCGGTCTACAGCCCACGACTCTCGAGAGGAGGTAGCAGGTGAAGAAGCTTCGGATGCGCAGTGCCGATCCTGTTGCGACATGTACGAGCGACAGGACCGATGGCGCGGTCGGACACGTGCAGATCAAGCGCCAGATCATCGTCAACCTCGCGCGCCCGCTCGCTCAACCGGCGTTCGTCTACACGTTCACCGGCCTGACCGACGGAGAGCAGCACCTCGCCATCCGCCTCGGTGAGCTCAGCGCGTCGTCGCGGCCGCTCGTCCGCGTGCACTCCGAGTGCCTGCTCGGCGACGTCTTCGGCTCGCGCCGCTGCGACTGCGGCCCCCAGCTCGACGAGGCGGTCGAGCGCGTCGAGGCGGCCGGCGGCTGGCTGCTGTACCTGCGCCAGGAGGGTCGCGGCATCGGGCTCTACAACAAGCTCGAGGCGTACGCGCTGCAGGACTCGGGCCTCAACACGTTCGAAGCCAACGAGCACCTCGGCTTTCCCGCCGACGGGCGCGACTATCGCGCCGCCGCGGAGATGCTGATGGCACTGAACGTGCCGTCGATCGACCTGCTGACGAACAACCCCGAGAAGATCGGGCAGCTGCAGGCCTACGGGATCGACATCGGCGAGGTGCACCCGACCGGCACGTTCACCAACGACACCAACACCCGCTACCTGCGGGCGAAGGCCGAGCATGCCTGCCACACCCTGATCTTCGAAGGAGCGCAATGATCGAGCATCGCGGACCGATCAGTGGGGTCGCAGCGGACGGCGCGCTCGTCGCCACTGCCGGCTATGACAACCAGGTCATCCTGTGGGACGCCCAGCGCAAGCAGGCGATCAGCCGCGCATTCCACGATCACCTCGCCAACCAGTGCAGCTTCACGCCCTGCGGGCGCTTCCTGCTGACGAGCTCCAGCGACCACACCGCCCGCCTGTGGAAGGTGCCGTCGCTGCAGCTCGTCGCGGTCCTGGGCGATCACGACGACGACGTCGAGTCGTGCGCGGCCCACCCCAACCGTGAGCTCGTCGCAACGGCGTCGCGCGACCATGGCGTGCGCGTCTACGACTTCGACGGCGGGCTCGTCCGCCACCTCGAGGGCCACACCGCCGACGTCATCTCGGTGGCCTGGATCGGCGCGGACCTGCTCGTCTCGTCGAGTGACGACGGCACGATCCGGCGTTGGGCGACGAACACGGGCGAGTGCCTGGACACCGTCAGCATGGACGGCGTCGAGACCGACACGATCGCCGTCGCAGAGGACGGCACGATCTTCGCGGGCGACGACAGTGGGACGATCACCGTCATCGACGGGGACACCGCGACGCGCATCCAGGCGCACGACGCCGGCATCAAGCGGATCGTCTACAGCCCGTCCGCGCGGATGCTCGTCAGCCTCAGCTACGACCGCACCGCATCGATCTGGCGCCGCAACGGAACGCTCGAGCTCGTCGTCAGCGCTGACCTGCCGCCGGTCGTCTGGCCGCGCTCGTGCGCGTTTCTCGGCGACGACAAGCTCGTCTTCGCGACGTTCGGCAGCAGCTACGCGACGTACGACATCCCGACCGGCAGCTGGGACGTCGAGGGCGTCCACGACACGATCTCGCTCAACGCCGTGGCACCGTTTCACGGAGGCCTGCTGACGGTCGGAGACGCGGGCGTCGTGCGCCGCGACGGCGCGCCGCTGCACAAGCTGCCGAGCCTGTGCAACTTCCTGACCCCCGCCGGGCCGGTGGTGATCACGGGAGGCCAGACGGGGCAGGTGTTCGATGCGCTCAGCGGTCGGATGCTGCATCAGCACCGCTCGCCGCTGAACTGCGGGGCGGCGTTCGAGCGCGACGGCGTGCGCCACGTGATCGTCGGCACCTACACCGGCGAGGGCCTCGTCTTTCGCGTCGACGACGACGGCGCGGTCGAGCTCGCGGCGACCGTCGAGCTGCACGCGAACGCCGTCAAGGGCGTCGCCGCCGGCGACGGCGTCATCTTCTCGGTCTGCGCCGACACGGCCGTGGCCTTTCACGCGACCGACGACCTGCGGCTGCTGGAGCGCCGGCACGCCGCGCACGAGCGCATCGCCAACGGCTGCGTCGCGCTCGGGGACGGCGGCTTTGCGAGCGTCGGACGCGACCACAAGCTGCGGATCTGGCGCGAGCAGCGCGGGGAGGCCGTCGACACCCCGCATACGCACTCGATCAAGTGCGTGTCCGCCAGCTCGGACGGCGACATCGTCGCGACCGCCAGCTACAACGGGACGATCGCGCTCTACGACCGCCGCGAGCGGCGTTGGACGCGCGTGATCCGGCCGACCGCGGCCGGCATCTCATCGATCGCCTACGACGCGGCGCGGAGCGTCTTTCTGGCGAGCTCCTACGACGGCGCCGTGCACGAGGTGGCGCGGTGATCGCGGCTTTCGAGGTGCGGCCCGGCGAACCCACCGTCGACATCCACGAGCTCGACGCGCGCGCCGCGATGGGCCTCGCCGACGCCTACGCGCCGACACCCGACCTGTTCGACGCGCAGGCGTTCGCCGGGCTGCTGCGCCGCGATCGCGGCGAGCTCGCCGTGGTCGCCGAGGACGGCGAGCGGACGCTCGCCGTCCGGCACGCCGCGGCGACGCTGCTCGGCCTGCTCGGCGACCCGCGGCTGAGCGTCTGCGATCCGCCGATGGTGGCCGTCGCGGGCGGGCGCGTCGCCGTCGGCACCCCCGCCGAGGACGTCGCCGCAGTCGCGGCCGCGTGGGCGCATGTCGGCGTCCGGCGCGACTGGATCGAGAAGGAGGTGCCGCGCCACGACAGGCTCCTCGACGCGTTCGGCCTTGGCCGCTACCCGGTCACCAACGGGGAGTTCCGCGCGTTCCTCGAGGACACGAGGGCGACGTGGCTGCCGACGTCGTGGACGCACGGCGTCTACCCGCCCGACCGCGCCAACCATCCCGTTCACACCGTCCCCGCCGAAGCGGCCGAGGCGTACGCGCGCTGGCTGTCGTCGCGGACGGGGCGCCGGTTTCGCCTGCCGACCGAGGCGGAGTGGGAGCACGCGGCCGCCGGCGCGGAGGGTCGCGAGTACCCGTGGGGCGACGCCTTCGAGGCAGGGCGTGCGAACACCGCCGACGGCGGGCCGCTGCGCAGCACGCCGGTCGGCATCTACGTCGGCGGCCGTGCGCCATGCGGCGCGCTCGACATGGCGGGCAACGTCGAGGAGTACGTCGCCGACGACTACGCGCCCTACCCCGGCGGCGTCGTCGTCGAGGACGATCTGCAACGCGCGCAGGCCGGCTATCGCATGACGCGCGGCGGAGGGTTCACGCGCTTTGGCGACCTCGCGCGCTGCCGGCGTCGCCACGGTGCCTTTCGCTCGGACCTGTACGCCATCGGATTTCGCCTGGCGGAGACCCCATGAGCCTCGATCTCGCCCTGCCCCCGGTCGAGGCGCCGATCGCGCGCGAGCAGCTCGAGCGCGCGACGTTCACCGAGGATGCCGACACGCTGCGGCGCTTCCCCGCGCTGGCGGCCTTCCGCAACGCCCTCGGCGACACCCCGCTGCTGCGCGTGCCCGGTCCGGCGGGTGGCGCGCGCATCTACGCCAAGTGCGAGTGGTGCAATCCGGCCGGATCGGTGAAGGACCGCGTCGCGTTCGCGCTCGTGCACGACGTCCTGCGCGCGACGCCTGACGAGGCCCTCGACAGCCTGCGCATCTACGAGTACTCGGGTGGCAACCTCGCCGTCGCGCTCGGGAGGCTGTGCCGCGACCTGCAGCTGCCGGTGCGGCTCGTCGTCTCGAGCGGCTCGCCGCCCAGCCTGCTCGCCAAGCTCGACGCGTGGGGGGCCGAGGTCGACCTCGTCGACAAGGAGGTCGGGTTTCTCGGCGTCGTCGAGCACGCGCACGCATTCGCCGCCGTGAACCCGTCGCTGACGTTCCTCTACCAGCACCGCAACGCCGCCAACATCGCCTTCCACGAGCAGACGACCGGCGCCGAGATCGTGCGCCAGGCGAAGCGGCCCGTGGCCGCATGGCTGGCGTCGATCGGCACGGGCGGGACGCTGATCGGCGTCGAGCGCGCGCTGCGCGCGACGAACCCCGCACTGCGGGTGTTCGGCGTGACGCCGGCGGAGCTGCCCTACGGCAGCTCGCTGATGCCCAACGCGCTGCCGAAGTACGCCGGATCCGGTGGCTTCGGCCACGGGCTGCGCCAGCCGTTCGTGGCGGCCTTCGACGACCGGCTCGACGGGCACTTCGGCGTCTCCTACGACGATGCGCTGGCCGGGATGGGCGAGTTCTTCGACCGCACGGGCATCCGCATCGGCGGCTCGGCCGCGGCCAACTGGCTGTCCGCGTGCGAGGTCGCGCGCGGGCTGCGTCCGGACGAGTCGGTCGTCACGCTGTTCGCGTGCGCCGGCACGCCCGAGGAATGGCAGAGGCTGGGGCGATGATCACCCGCGTGGACAACGTCGAGCTGGGAATCGGCGAGTACCGGCCCGTCCTCGACGAGGACTTCCGGCGACGCTACGCCAGCGGCCGCGACCCCTGGACCGACGAGCCGGCGATGCAGGCCCCCGTGGCGACGCTGCTCGGCGCGCTGCCGGACGGCCCGCAGGACGTGCTGGACATCGGCACCGGGCGCGGCCGGGATGCGACCGCGCTGCTGGGCGCGGGCCATCGCGTCACCGGGGTCGACCTCGTCGCCCCACCGCAGTGGCGGGGGCTGCGCGAGCAGTGGGGCGACCGCGTGTCGATGCTCGAGGGCAGCTTCCTCGACCTCGAGCTGGGGACCCGCTTCATGGGCGTGCTCGACAACGGCTGCCTGCACCACCAGCACCCCGACGAGCATCCCGTGTTCCTCGCGCGGATGCGCGACCTGCTCGCGCCCGGAGGGACGGCCGTCGTGTCGACCTTCACGCCTGACCACGAGCACGAGCCGAGCGCGATGTGGCTGACGTCCGACGGCAGGCTCAACTACGAGTTCTCGTTGCCCGACCTGGCACGGCTGGCCGGCGGCGCCGACCTGCGCCTCGTCGACGCCGTCCGCGTGCCGCGGGCGATGCTCGGGCTGGCGTACCTCGTCGTCGTTCTGCGGCGGGAGGCCTGACCATGGCCCACGTCGTGATCGTCGAGTCCAAGCTCACCAACAGCTTCGAGATCGTTCGACAGGCGCGGCTGCTCGCCGGCCATCGCGTGACGTTCGTGACGAGCGACCTCGGCGCGTACCTGCGCGGGCACGCGGTCCAGGACACCGACCTGCGCCACGCCGAGCGCGTCCTCGAGCTACCCGACACGGCGTCGCCGCCGCAGCTGGCCGGGGCGCTGGAGCGGTTGCACGCTCGCGACCCGATCGACGCCCTGCTGACGCTCAACGAGCCGCACGTCGTCGCGACGGCGGTCAGCGCGCGGCATCTGGGACTGCCGCACACGCCGATCTCGACGCTCCAGGCCACGCGAGACAAGCACGCGATGCGCCAGGTGCTGGCGGCGGCGGGCGTGCCGCAGCCGCGCTTTGGACTCGCGACGACGCCGGCGCAGGCCACGCGCCACGCGGCCGACCTCGGGCTGCCGGTCGTCGTCAAGCCGGTCGACGGCTCGGGATCGGTCGACGTCGCGATCGTCGACGACGATCTCGCCGACGTCGCCGAGCATGCGGCGTGCATCCTCGCTCGAGAGACCTACGGGCGCTCGACGCGCAGCATGCGCAGGATCCTCGTCGAGGAGTTCGTGCCGGGTCCGGTCGTCAGCTGCGAGACGTTCTCGCACGAGGGCTGCCACGAGATCCTCGGGATGACCGACCGCACGTCCCCCGACCATGCCACGCCCGCGGAGATCGGCGGCTGCTTTCCCGCCGACGTGCCACGCGCGGCCGAGGTCGCCGACGTCTGCCGGCGCGCGCTCGCCGCGCTCGGGATGCGGTTCGGCGCCGCCCACACCGAGCTCGTCGTCGGCCCGACGGGCCCGGTGATCGTCGAGGTCAACGGGCGGCTGGTCGGCGGCATGATCCCGGAGCTCATGGACCACGCGCTCGGCGGTCACGTGTACCTCGAGCTGATCGACGCGCACCTCGGTGCCCCGCCCGCCGAACGGCGCCGCCCGCACGGCGTCGCCTGCATCCGCACGATCTACAGCGAGCGTGACGGCGTGCTGCGGGCGGTCGTGCCGTCGCCCGCGCTCGACGATCCGCGGGTCCGCTCGTTCACGCTCGCGTGCTCGCCCGGCGACCCGGTCCGCGCGCTGCGCAGCAACCGCGAGCGGATGGGGTTCGTGATCGTCGTCGGCTCCGAGCAGGAGGAGGCCCGCGCGCTCGCGGAGACGATCGCCCGAACGACCGTCATCGAACTTGAGCCCGTCGCGATCGCGGCCGGCGCATGAGCCCCTCCGATCTCCACCTCCTGCTGCTCGCAGGCCCCGGCGGCACCGGGCTCGATCGTGTGCTCGCCGCCGCGCAGGGCGTCACGACCGACCTCAGCGTGGTCGTCCTGAACGCTCGTGGCACGGACATGGCGGCGACACGGGCGACCTGGGCCGCGGCCTTCGACGGCGCCTGGCACGACGCGGGCACGCACGAGGAGCTCGTCGCGGGTGCACGGGAGATCCACGCCCGGCGGCCGGTCGCGGGCGTCGCCACGTTCACGGAGGTCCTGATCGCCGAGCAGGCGACACTGCAATCGGCGTTCGGGCTGCCCGGCAACTCGCTCGAGAGCGTGCGCACGGCGCAGTCGAAGTACCTGCAGCGCGTCGCGATGCGCAGCGCCGGCGTCGTCGACATGCGCTTCGCGGCAATTCGCTGCGCGGACGACCTCGTCGCGAGCGGGCGCGAGGTCGGCTTTCCCGCGGTCCTGAAGCCGGCCTATGGCGCGGCGAGCTTCCACGTCACGCGCGTCGAGGACCAGGGCGGCCTGGAGCGGGCCTACGCGAGCGGCATCGCCGCCTACGATCGCTCCCCGCTGCCGGGCCCTGACCGCCTGTTCGTGCTCGAGCAGCTGCTCGTCGGAGACGGCTGGTACCGCGACGAGCGGCTCGGCGACTACTGCAGCGTGGAGTCGCTGGTCTTCGACGGCCGGCCGCGCCATCTCGCCGTGATGGACAAGCTGCGCCTGCGAAGCGGCTTCGTCGAGGAGGGCGACATCGTCCCCACGGCGCTGTCGGCGTCGTGCGAGCGTGACGTCCTGCGCCACGCCGACGACGTCATCGCCGCGGTCGGCCTGACCCACGGTGCGGTCCACACCGAGATCAAGCTGACCTCGGCAGGACCCGTGTGCCTGGAGATCAACGCGCGGCTGGGCGGCGCCACCGGCCACATCCTCAGCGCGGCAACGGACCTCGACGTGGTCGCCGAGGTCCTGCGCCTCGCGCTCGGCACCGAGCCCGGGCCCGAGCCGATCGTGCGGCGGACCGTCTGCTTTCGCTCCGTCCCGACGCCCGCGCGCCGCGTGCGGCTCACGGCAGCGCCTACCCCGGAGGGGCTCCGGCACCGACACCCGGCGATCCGCCACTGTCGCATGCGCTTCGAGCTGGGCACCGTGCTCGACCCCGACGAGCCCGGCAACCTCGTGACGCTGCTCGTCGACGGACCGGATCTCGACGACTGCCTGACGACCATCGCCGCGATCGAGGACGACCTGCGCTTCGAGTTCGAGGACGCGCCGCGGCCGCACGTGTGCATCGTCGATCGGGTCGGCTATGACCGCTACCGTCGCGCGGACGGCATCCCCGTGCTCGGCCGCGACGCGTACGACGTCACCTTCGTCACGACGCCGGCTCACCGGGCGCAGGTTCGCGGGAGCGAGTGCGACAGCGTGATCGAGCTCGACACCGACGACGAGCAGCGGCTCGTCGAGACGGTGCGCGGCGTCCATCGGCGCCATCCGATCGCGCGGCTGCTCGCCTTCTCCGAGCGCCATCTGCTGCCGATGGCAGCGCTGCGCGACGAGCTCGGGATCCCCGGGCAGACGGAGCGCGAGGCGTGGCTGCTGCGCGACAAGCTCGCGATGAAGGCAGCGGTCGCCGCGCACGGCATCCGCGTGCCGGACTTCATGGCGATCGGCTCGCCGCTGGACGCCGAGCCGCTGCTGCGCCGCCACGGCGCCGTCGTCGTGAAGCCGCGCCGCGGCACCGGCTCGGCGGACGTCGCCGTCGTTCGCGCCGCCGGCGAGCTGGCGCAGCTCGCGTCGGCCGAGCGCACGTGGGAGGACTTCGAGGCCGAGGAGTACATCGACGGCGCGATGTTCCACGTCGACAGCGTCTGGCATCGCGGCC
The DNA here is from genome assembly GCA_033855155.1 of Solirubrobacteraceae bacterium. Taxonomy (GTDB): domain Bacteria; phylum Actinomycetota; class Thermoleophilia; order Solirubrobacterales; family Solirubrobacteraceae; genus CADCVQ01. Next base: position 12,521 of record JAWVGK010000309.1, read on the forward strand.
GCGCGCACGTCGTCAGCGTCGCGCGCTACCTCGCTGCGACGACGGGCTTTGCCGACAACCTGCCGCTGCTGTCGGTGATGGAGTCCGACGAGGCGGTGCGAGCGGCGGTCCAGGACTTCGCCGAGCGCGTCCACCGGGCGCTCGACGTCACCGATGGCGTGACGCACCTGGAGTGCTTTCGCCGACCGTGCGGCGAGCTCGTGTTCTGCGAGATCGCGGGGCGCGCGGGGGGCGGGCCGATCGTCGAGCTCGTGCGCGCGGTCCACGGCGTCGACCTGTACGAAGCGATGCAGCGCATCGCGGTCGGGCTCGAGCCGCCGCCCCCACGTCCGGGCCCCTATCCCTGCGCCGGCTTTGCGATGTTCTACGCTCGCGCCGGGCGCCTGGAGTCGGTGCACGAGCCGTCCGCGATCGGCTCGCCGTGGGTCCTCGGCCGCCGGCAGGGCGCAGCGGTCGGCGACCGGCTCGCGGCCGCGCGGATGGCGGGTCGCAGCGTCCTGAGCTACGTCGTAGGCGGACGCACCAGCGAGCTTGTCGAGCGCCGTCTGCAGGCGCTCGCCGGCGGCGTGCGACTGGAGTCCGTCGATGCCTGAGCGGGCGACGCGCATGCACCAGCAGTCGTCGCACGAGCCGCTGCGCGGTCTCGCGCGGCTGCGCTGGGCTCGCCCGACGGACCGCCTCGAAGAGGTCGTGGCCTTCTACCGCGACGCGCTCGGCCTCCCGGTCCTGACGTCGTTCTCCGGCCACGCCGGCTACAGCGGCGTGATCTTCGGCGTTCCCGACGCCGGCTGCCAGCTCGAGTTCACCGAGCACGCGGCCGGCAGCCCGTGTCCCGCTCCGACGGCGGACAACCTGCTCGTGCTGTACATGGACGACCGCGAGGCTCGGGCGGCGCTGGTCGACCGGATGCACGCCTGCGGCCACGACGCCGTCGCGCCCGAGAACCCCTACTGGGAGCACCATGCCGCGACGTTCGCCGACCCCGACGGGTGGCGGGTCGTGGTCGCGCTCGCCCGACACGAGGAGAAGGCTTGATGGACGTCCTGTGCATCGTCGGCAGTGCCGCCCCGCGATCGCACACCGGCGCGCTCGTCGGGCATCTGGCCCAACGGCTCGAGCAGCGCGGGCACACCGTGCGGATCTGGGATCTCGCCGCGGACCCCCTGCCGCTCGCGGACCGGCAGCACTACTGGGCCGAGGCCCCGCATACGGATCGCGCGGCGCGCGCCTTCATCGCCGCGGTCGCGGACGCCGATGCGATCGTGCTGGGGTCCGCGACGCATCACGCGAGCTACTCCGGCGTCCTCAAGAACGCGCTCGATCACCTGTGGGCCGACGCCTTCGCCGATCGCCCGGTGAGTCTCGCGAGCAACGCCGGCGGCGTGCGCGGCAGCTCGACCGCGTGCGAGCACCTGCGATCGGTGGTCAAGGCGCTGTCAGGCTGGGCGACCCCGACGCAGGTCACGAGCTGCGACGACGACTACCTCGAGACGGCGGCCGGCCGGCGGCTGGTCAACGAGGCCGTGCGCCGGCGCTGCGAGACGATCGTCGACGAGCTCGCGCGCTGCGCGATCGCGCTGCGCCCTGATCGCGGCGACGAGCTCGAGGCGAGCGCGCCGGCGCGCCGAAGCGCGTGATGCGGCGCTATCGCGGCCTGCTGCGCACCCCCGGTGCCGCGCGACTGATCGTCGCGGGCGTCGTCGCGCGCTTTCCGCTGGGGATGACGGCGCTCGCGCTGATCCTGCTCGTGCAGCACGAGTTCGGCGGCTTCGGTACGGCCGGCCTCGTGACCGCGTGCTTCGGCGTCGCCAACGGGCTCGGCGCCCCGGTGCGCGGTCGCTGCGTCGACCGCTTCGGACCCGTCGTCGTGCTGATGCTCACCGGCGTGCTGCAGGCGAGCGCGCTCGTCGCGCTGACCGCGGCCGCCGCGGCGGGCGACGCCGCCGCGACCGCGGCATGCGCCAGCGCCTGTGGAGCGCTCGTGCCTCCGGTCGGCGCCGTCATGCGCGCGACGTGGGCGCGCGTGCTCGACGACGAGGGGCTGCGGACGGCGGCGTTCGCGCTCGAGTCGGTGTGGGTCGACGTCGTCTACATCGCCGGCCCGGTGCTCGTCGGGGTGCTGATCGTGATCGACCCGCTGGCCGCCGTCCTCGCCGTCGGCGGCTTCACGCTCGTCGGGACCACGCTGCTCGCGACGGCGCCGGCGACGCGCGCGTGGTCGCGGTCGCGGGCGACGGCATGGTGGGCGCTCGGGCCGATCGCCCTGTCGCCCGTCCGCGTGCTGCTGAGCGTCACCGCGCTGAGCGTCGCGTCGCTGGCGGCGGTCGAGCTGGCGGTCGCCGCCTTCGCGGTCCGCGCCGGCGATCCGGGGCTGAGCGGGGTGCTGCTGGCCCTGCTCGCCGCGGGGAGCATCCTCGGCGGTGTGTGGTGGGGCGCCCGCAGCCGCACCGACGGCCGGCTGCACCGCCAGCTCGGCGCCCTGCTCGCCGCCTGCGCAGCCGTCTTCGCGCTGCTCCCGCTCGCGCCCACCGTGGCGGTGCTGTTGCCGATGCTGCTGCTTGCCGGACTGCCGCTCGCAGCCGTCAGCACGGTCCAGTTCAGCCTCATGGCCCGGATCGCGCCGAGCGAGGGCAGCGCGGAGTCGTTCACCTGGCTCGGCTCGGCGGTGCAGTTCGGCGGCGCGGCCGGAAGCGCGGCGGCCGGCGCTGCGATCGCGTCCGCCGGACCGGCGGCGGGCATGGGCCTCGCGGCCGGCCTCGCGGCGGCGGCCGCGCTGGCGGCGCTGCTGCGAGGCGGCGCCGCGTGGGCGCCGATGGGCGAGCCGCACGTCGCGCGCGACGGCGACGTCGTGCACGCCGGCTGACGCGGCCGGACCCCGCAGCGCAGGCGCCGGTGCGCCGCCTGCCGACGTACGACGCGACGCCGCTCGTCCGTGCTCGGCCGTCGGAGGTCAGCCGCACGGCCCGCAGGCTGGGCGCGATCAGCCCTGCCGCTCGCCCCCGCCCAGGCCGCGCTTGGCTCGTATCTGCTCGTGGCGCGCGCGCAGCTCGGCCTCCTGCTCGTCGGGCCGGTAGAAGCGCGTGCCGGCGACCTCGGGCGGCATGACGTCCTGGCTCGACAGGTGCCCGGGGTGCTGGTGCGGGTCGTCGTAGCCCTGGCCGCGGCCGAGCGCCTTCGCGGCGGCGGCGTAGCCACGCGAGCGGACCTGCTGGGGCGGCGTCTGCGCGCCGTGCTCGCGGACGTGGGCGCGCGCGGCCCAGATCGCGTTCGCGGCCTCCTTGGACTTCGGCGCGAGCGCGAGGTAGATCGTCGCCTGCGCCAGCGCGAACTCGGCCTCGGGCATGCCGACGTGCTCGACCGCGGCGGCGGCGGCCGTCGCGATCACGAGCGCCTGCGGGTCGGCGTTGCCGACGTCCTCGGAGGCGAAGATGACCATCCGCCGCGCCATGAAGCGCGGGTCCTCGCCGCCCTCGAGCATGATCGCCAGGTAGTACAGGCCCGCGTCGGGATCCGACGCGCGGCAGGACTTGATCCAGGCCGAGATCGTGTCGTAGTGCTGGTCGCCGTCCTTGTCGTAGCGCACGGCGTGGCGCTGCAGCGCGTCCTCGGCGGCGGCGAGCGTCACGTGGCCGTCGGACGCCGTCGCCGCCGCGATCTCCAGGGCCGCGAGCGCGGTGCGCGCGTCGCCACCGGCGCGGTCGGCGAGAAACGCGAGCGCCTCGTCGTCGGCCCGCGCGCCGTGCAGCTCGTCGCGTTCGAGCGCGCGCCGCAGCAGCAGCTCGACGTCGTCGGCGCCGAGCGCGTGCAGCTCGTAGACCTGGCTGCGCGAGATCAGCGCGCTGTTGACCTCGAAGTACGGGTTCTCCGTCGTCGCCCCGATGAGCGTCACGAGGCCCTCCTCGACGGCGGGCAGCAGCAGGTCCTGCTGGGCCTTGTTGAAGCGGTGGATCTCGTCGAGGAAGAAGACGGTCGGCTCGCCCGTCGCCTTGCGCCGGTGCGTCGCGCGCTCGAGCACCTGGCGCACCTCCGCGCGGCCGGCCTCGACCGCGCTGAGCTCCTCGAACGCCGCCTTCGCCGTGCCCGCGACGAGCCGCGCGAGCGTCGTCTTGCCGGTGCCCGGCGGCCCGTAGAGGATCATCGAGTGCGGGCGCCCGTCGGCGAGCGCGCGCCGCAGCGCGGTGCCCTCGCCGAGCAGGTGCTGCTGGCCGACGACCTCCTCGACCGTGCGCGGGCGCAGGCGCACCGCCAGCGGCGCCTCCCGGGCGGGGACGCCGGTGCGCGTGCGCTGCGGGCCGTCGTCGGGGGTGAAGAGCTGGCCTTCCATGCGCCGCCGCCGTCAGCGCCGGACGACGGTGATCGAGCACGCCGGGCCGGGTGCCTGCGCGAGGCGCGCGTCCGCGGTGACGAGCGCGCAGCGCAGCGCCTCCGCGAGCGCGACGTAGGCCGCGTCGTAGGCGCTGAGGCTCTCGCGCAGCTCCCAGACCCGCGGAAGCAGGCCGACGACCGGGAACCGGCGCATGCCCAGCCGGGCCCACGCGGCGAGCGCGGCGCCGGCCGCGCCAGCGTCGACGCGGCCGCGGAGCACTTGGGCGGACAGTGCGTGCGCGACCTCGCAGTCGGCGAGGTGCGGCACGGCGACCGCCTCCGATGCGAGCGTCCGTCGAGCGTCGCCGTCGTTCAGGAGCCCGAGCACCGCCACCGACGCATCGACGACGATCACCGCGCCGACCGGACGGCCTCGACGTCCGCGACGACGTCGGCCGCGGCGAGATCGAGGTCGGGCAGCGCGGCAAGCAGCGCCGGAGCGTCGGCCCGCCGCGCGCACTCCGTCAGCTCCTTGACGGCGAAGGCGGACACCGACAACCCGTCGCGCTCGGCGAGGTCCGCCAAGCGCGCGCTGACGTCGTCGGGGACGTTGCGCAGGTAGAGGGTCTTCATGTCGCGCGATGCTAGCGCAGCGCATGCTCGGTGCGACACGGGCCCTGTTTCTGGCGCTGCGGCGCGCCGCGCGGGGACCGTCGCAGCGCATCGGAAGCGCCGCTATCGTCGCGGTCGTGACGCGGTGGCGACAGTCGATCACGGGCGCCGTGATCGTCGCGGTCGCGCTGCTGCTGTCCGCCTGCTCGGGCGATCAGGGGGCGTCGAACGGCAACCCCGTCGCGGGCAAGCGACTGTTCGCGAGCTCCGGTTGCGACAGCTGTCACACGTTCAAGGCGGCCGGCTCGACGGGCACGCGCGGGCCCGACCTCGACGCCGCCAGCCCGAGCGTCGGAAAGGTCATACGCCAGCTCGAGCACCCCGGAGGCCTGATGCCGAGCTTCGCCGACAAGCTGTCGGAGGCCGAGAAGCGCGATCTCGCCGCCTTCGTCGGCGCGTCCAACAGCTCCGGCAAGGCCGTCGCGGCGCCGTTTCGCGCCGACAGCAAGCGCCTGTCGGACTGCCGCGACGGCAGCTTCGAGTGCCTCGAGCAGGCGTTCGGCAACCTGACCTACAACGAGGGCCCGAAGGTCGCGCTCGCGCGGCTGCAGACGATGTCGACGTCCGACCACGCCGTCGCCGCCGACTGCCACCGGATCGCGCACCGCATGGGCTCGGCCGCGCTGTCGCGCTTCAAGGACAAGGTCGCGCCGGCGTTCATCGCCGGCTCGCCGGTCTGCGCGTCGGGCTACTACCACGGCATCATCGAGCGCGCCTTCCTCGGCCAGCCGACCGACAAGCTCGCCGTCGTCGCGCGCCAGCTGTGCACCGACCCGCAGATCGCCGCCCGGCGCTTCCTGGAGTACCAGTGCATCCACGGCCTCGGCCACGGGCTGATGATCTACACCGGCTACGACATGCCCGGCTCGCTGAAGACCTGCGACGGGCTGCAGACGGACTTCGACCAGGTCTCGTGCAGCGGCGGCGTCTTCATGGAGAACTTCTCCTCCTCCTACGGCGTCACCTCGAAGTACCTGCGCAAGAACGACCCGATCTATCCGTGCGACGCGGTCGCCGAGCACTACAAGGCGCAGTGCTACGGCCTCGTGACCGCGAACCTGCTCAAGCGCACGGGCTATGACCAGGGCAAGACGGCTGCCGGCTGCCGGCGCAGCGAGCCGCGCTGGCTGGGCATCTGCTTCGAGTCCTTCGGCCGCGACGTGTCGGGGATCGCCGGCCGCAGCGCCGCCAAGGCGCGGGCGAGCTGCAGGCTGGCGGGCGCCAACGAGCGCGACTGCCTGTACGGCGTCGCGCGCGAGATCGTCAACTCCGACGCCCGCGGCGAGCGCGGGGCGCGCTTCTGCGCGCAGGTGCCCAGGCGCCACCGCAGCCGCTGCTACGCGGGCATCGGCTCCGTGATGTCCTCGATCGAGCCGACGCAGGAGCGCCTGCGCGCCGCCTGCCGGCGCCTCGGCGGGCGCTACGACCGCTTCTGCCTGCAGGGCGCCGGCCTCGCCGCCGCGACCGTGCCGGCCTCGTGACGGCCCGCACTAGGATGACCGCGATGGCGAACCTGCAGCAGGAGGCGACCGAGCTCCTCCAACGCCTCATCCGCCTGAACACGGTCAACCCTCCCGGCGCCGAGCGCGCCGCGCTCGAGCTGCTCGGCGCGCAGCTGGGCGCGGCCGGCTTCGAGATCGACCTGCTCGGCTCCGAGCCAGAGCGCCCGAACCTCGTCGCGCGCCTGCGCGGGATCGCCGACGGCCCGACGCTGTGCCTGCTGTCGCACGTCGACACCGTGCTCGCGACGCCGCAGGACTGGACGCACGACCCGTGGTCGGGCGACGTCGCCGACGGCTGCGTGTGGGGGCGCGGCGCGCTGGACATGAAGTCGCAGACCGCCGCCGAGGTCGCGGCCGCGCTGTCTCTCGCGCGCGAGGGCTGGCGCCCGGCACGCGGCGACCTGCTCGTCGTCGCCGTCGCCGACGAGGAGACCGGCGGCGAGCTCGGCGCGATGTGGATCTGCGAGAACCATCCCGAGCTCGTACGCTGCGACTACCTGCTCAACGAGGGCGGCGGGGCCTTCTTCGAGTACGACGACGAGCGCTTCTACGGCGTCTGCGTCGCCGAGAAGGGCGTCTTTCGCTTTCGCCTGACGACCGACGGCATCGCCGGCCACGCCTCGATCCCGAAGATCGGCGACAACGCGCTGCTGAAGATGGCGCCGCTGCTGGCGCGGATGGGCGACCGCCAGCCCGGCTTCGACCTGACCGACGCTCCGCGCGCGCTGCTCGCCGGCCTGGGCCTCGAGCCCGACGGCGATCCGGCCGCCGCGCTCGAGCGCCTGCGCGCGCGCGATCCGGGCCTCGCGATGCTCGTCGAGCCGCTGCTCGGCGTGACGCTCTCGCCGACGAAGATCAGCGCGTCGGCGAAGATCAACGTCATCCCGGCGAGCGCCGTGCTGAGCGTCGACTGCCGGATCCCGCCGGGTCTCGGCGAGGAGCAGGCGCTCGCGCGCATCCGCGAGGTGCTCGGCGACGACGGCTACCGGCTGGACTTCGTCGAGCGCGTCGTCGGCAACCAGTCGCCGGTCGACTCGCCGCTGATGGACGCGATCGCGGCGTGGGTCGGCGAGCACGACCCGGGCGCGCGGGTCGTGCCGACGGGGCTGCCGGGCTTCACCGACTCGCGCACGTTCCGCGACCACTTCCCGGACTGCGTCGCGTACGGCTTCTTCCCGCAGCGGCACATGTCCCTCCACGAGACGTCGCCGCTGATCCACTCCGCCGACGAGCGCATCGACGTGCGCGACCTCGGCTTCGCGGCGGGCTTCTTCCGCGACATCACGAAAGGGATGCTCGATGGACTCTAAGCGCGAGGAACGAGCGCAGGAACGAGCGCAGGAAC